>NZ_JBFUHU010000052.1:0-14265 GCF_056402235.1 Cellulomonas sp. P4_B5_2 | reverse complement strand
CGGTGGCGGTGCCGGCCGAGATGCGGGCGACGGGGCGCTTGGCGGTGCCGGCCAGGAACGGCTCGCCGGACTGCAGGCGGCCGCCGTCCAGCAGCTGGTGCCAGGTGGCCAGCACGGCGGCGCCCGGGGACACGGCCGGCGGCTCGGCGGCGGGCACGTCGGGCGCACCCACGYGGGTGCCGTCCCAGCCGCCCAGCTGGTCGAGCTCGTCGTGCACGGCCCCGATCGTCTGCAGGCCGAGCTCCACGCCCAGGGCGTCGGCGAGCCGGTCCAGGACCCGGTGGTCGGCCATCGAGTGCGACACGAGCGCCTGTGGGAACGGGCGCGGGCGCCCCTCCCACGTGACGAAGGTGCCGGGCTTCTCGGTCGGCGGCGCGACGGGCAGGACGACGTCGGCGCGGTCGGTGACCTCGGAGTGCCGGACCTCGAGCGAGACCACGAACGTGGCCCGGTCGAGCGCCTCGCGGGCGATGGCCGGGTCGGGCAGGTCCGCGAGCTCCAGCCCGCCGACGACGAGGCCGCCGAGCAGACCGGCACGGGCGGCGGCGAGGATCTCGGTCGTCGAGCGGCCCGGTTCGGCAGGCAGGTGGTCGACGCCCCAGGCGGCGGCCAGGTCCACCCGCGCGGCCGAGTCGGCGACCGGACGGCCGCCGGGCAGCAGCGAGGGCAGCAGACCGGCCTCGACGGCGGACCGCTCCCCCACGCGACGGGGGATCCAGGCCAGCCGCGCGCCGGTGCGCTGCGCGAGCCGCAGGGCGGCGGAGAAGCCACCGGGCACGCCCGCCAGGCGCTCCCCGACGAGGACGAGGGCGCCGGCGGTGCCGAGCAGCGTCGCGGTCTCCGCGAGAGCAGGGTCGGTGCCGATGCCGTCGAGCACCTCCGCCTCGGTGCCGGGCGCGGCGGGCAGGAGGGTGCCGGAGAGTCGCTCGAGCCCGCGGCTCGCCAGGGCGGCGACCGAGAGCACCCGGAGCTTGCGGGAGACGACCGAGTCGCGCAGGCGCAGGAACGCGATGCCCGCCTCCTCCTCGGCCTCCAGTCCGACGAGCAGCACCGCGGGCGCGCGGTCGAGGTCGGCGAACGTGACCTCGAGGGTGCGGCCGGCGACGTGGTGGCCGAGGAAGGTCTCCTCCTCCGCCGAGTGCGGGCGGGCGCGGCCGTCGACGTCGTTGGTGCCCAGGGCGACCCGGGCGAACTTGCCGTACGCGTAAGCGTCCTCGAGCGTCAGGCGGCCACCAGGCAGCACCGCGACACCAATCGCGGTGTCGCGCGGGTCGTCCGGCTGCTGAGCCGCACGCAGGCCGGCGGCGGCGACGTCGAGCGCCTCCACCCAGCTGGCCGGCTCGAGCTCGCCGTCGGCGTTGCGGACCAGCGGGGTGGTGATGCGGTCCGGCGCCGACTGCCACGTGAACGCGAAGCGGTCCTTGTCGGTGATCCACTCCTGGTTGACCGTCGGGTCCTCGCCCGCCAGCCGGCGCAGCACGACGCCGCGGCGGTGGTCGATGCGGATGGCAGAACCCTGCGAGTCGTGCTCGCCGATCCCGGGGGTGGACACCAGGTCGAACGGGCGGGACCGGAAGCGGTACGCCGCGCTGGTCAGGGCGCCGACCGGGCAGATCTGCACGGTGTTGCCGGAGAAGTACGACGCGAACGGACGCCCGGAGGTGTCCTCCGCGGACGCGCCGAGCGGGGCCTCGCCGACGAACCCGAGCACGTTCGTGTCGAACGTGCCGATCTGCTGGTTGGCGCCGCGCTTCTGCAGGTCGATGAAGACGTCGCCGGCGATCTCCTCGGAGAACCGGGTGCAGCGCTGGCACAGGATGCAGCGCTCGCGGTCCAGCAGGATCTGCGTGGAGATGGCGATCGGCTTGGGGAACGTGCGCTTCACGTCGACGAAGCGGGTGCTGGCGCGGCCGTTGCTCATCGCCTGGTTCTGCAGGGGGCACTCGCCGCCCTTGTCGCAGACCGGGCAGTCGAGCGGGTGGTTGATGAGCAGCAGCTCCATGACGCCGTGCTGGGCCTTGTCGGCCTCCGGCGACGTGTGCTGCGTCTTGACCTGCATGCCCGGCGTGGCCTCGAGCGTGCAGCTGGCCTGGGGCTTGGGCATCTTGGCCAGGGCGCCGTCGCGGCCGGGTGCCCAGACCTCGACCAGGCACTGGCGGCACGCGCCGGCCGGGGCGAGCAGGGGGTGGTCGCAGAACCGCGGGATCTGGATGCCCAGCTGCTCGGCGGCACGGATCACCAGGGTGCCCTTGGGCACGGCGGTCTCGATGCCGTCGACCGTGAAGGTCACCAGGTCACCCTCGGGTGCAGCGGGCGCGACCGGCGCGGCCGGGACCAGCGAGGTCGTCGGCCCGGAGGACAGGATCGTCATGCGTGCACCCCAGCGAGCTCGTGCTTCGGTGTGTAGGCGAACAGGGAGCTGTTCTCCGGCGGGAAGAGGACGTCCGCCGGGGTGTGCGTCCCCGCCACGAACTCCTCCCGGAAGTACTGCACCGCCGAGGTGATCGGGCTGGTGGCGCCGTCCCCCAGGGCGCAGAACGCCTTGCCGAGGATGTTGTCGCACAGGTCCAGCAGCAGGTCGATGTCGGCGAGCGTGCCCTGCCCCGCCTCGATCCGCTGCAGCACCTGCGTCAGCCAGTACGTGCCCTCGCGGCACGGCGTGCACTTGCCGCACGACTCGTGCTTGTAGAACTCCGTCCACCGCGTGACCGCGCGGACCACGGAGGTGGTCTCGTCGAAGATCTGCAGCGCACGGGTGCCCAGCATCGAGCCGGCCGCGCCGACCGACTCGTAGTCCAGCGGGACGTCGAGGTGCTCGGCCGTGAAGATCGGCGTCGACGACCCGCCGGGCGTCCAGAACTTCAGCTCGTGGCCCTCGCGGATGCCGCCGGCCATCTCCAGCAGCTCGCGCAGCGTGATGCCCAGGGGGGCCTCGTACTGCCCCGGCCGCGTGACGTGGCCGGACAGGGAGAACAGCCCGTGGCCGGTGGACCTCTCGGTGCCCATCGACTTGAACCAGTCGGCGCCGCCCACGACGATGCCCGGCACCGACGCGATCGACTCGACGTTGTTCACCACGGTCGGCCGCGCGTACAGGCCCGCGACCGCGGGGAACGGGGGCTTGAGCCGCGGCTGACCGCGCAGGCCCTCGAGCGAGTCGAGCAGCGCCGTCTCCTCGCCGCAGATGTACGCGCCGGCACCCGCGTGCAGGGTGATCTCGAGGTCGAAGCCGGAGCCGAGGATGTCGGTGCCGAGGTACCCCTTGGCGCGGGCCTCCTCGATCGACTTCAGCAGGCGGCGGTAGACGTGCAGCACCTCGCCGCGTACGTAGAGGAACGCGTGGTGGCAGCCGATCGCGTAGCTGGTGATGATCATGCCCTCGATCAGGTGCTGCGGGCTGGCCATCATCAGCGGGATGTCCTTGCAGGTCCCCGGCTCGGACTCGTCCGCGTTCACCACGAGGTAGCGGGGTCCGCCGTCGGGCGCGGGCAGGAAGCCCCACTTCATGCCCGTCGGGAAGCCGGCTCCCCCGCGGCCGCGCAGGCCGGAGTCCTTGACCATGGTGACGACGTCGGCGGCCGGCAGGCTGAGCGCCTTGCGCAGGCCCCGGTAGCCGCCGGCGTCCTCGTACGAGGCGAGCGTCCAGGAGCGGTCGGCGTCCCACGTGTCCGTGAGGACCGGGGTGAGGGTCGTCGCCATCACGACTCCTTCGCGTCGTCGGAGGACTGCTTCTTGCGCTCGGCGGCGGGCGAGGTGTCGGCCGGGGTGGTGACCGGGCGCTCGGCGCTCGACTGCTCACCGCCGACCTTCGGCTCGGTGCTGCCGGCGGGTGCCGCCGTCGTGCCGGTCGGGAGCTCGGGAGCCGTCCAGTGCTCGGCCCGGGCCAGCTCGACGCCGCGCAGGGTCGGCGCACCGGCCCCGACGCCCTCGTCGGCCCGTCCGTCGCCGAAACCGGCCAGCACGCGGGACATCTCCTTGAACGAGCAGACGCTCGCTGCCCCACGCGTGGGGACGACCGCCTTGCCGGCGGTGAGGTCGTCGGCGATCTGCCGGGCGCTGTCCGGGGTCTGGTTGTCGAAGAACTCCCAGTTGACCATCACGACGGGTGCGTAGTCGCAGGCCGCGTTGCACTCGACGCGCTCGAGGGTGATGACCCCGTCGTCGGTGGTCTCGTCGTGCCCGATGCCCAGGTGGTCCGAGAGGTCCTCCCAGATGGCGTCGCCGCCCATGATCGCGCACAGCGTGTTGGTGCAGACGCCGACCGTGTACGTGCCGTTGGGGTGCCGCTTGTACTGCGTGTAGAAGGTCGCGACCGCGGACACCTCGGCGGTGGACAGGCCGAGGTGGGCCGCGCAGAACGCGATCCCGCGGGGGCTGACGTAGCCGTCCTCGGACTGCACCAGGTGCAGCATCGGCAGCAGGGCCGACCGTGCCTGCGGGTAGCGGGCGACGATCGCGTCCGAGTCCGCCGTCAGTCGCGCGTGCGTGTCCGCGTCGTACGCGGTCTTGTGGGTCCTGCCGGTCTCGATCGACATCAGCGGTCCACCCCTCCCAGCACCGGGTCGAGGGACGCGACGGCGACGACAACGTCGGCCACCTGCCCGCCCTCGCACATGATCGACGTGGCCTGCAGGTTGTTGAAGCTCGGGTCGCGGAAGTGCGCGCGGTACGGCCGCGTCCCCCCGTCGGACACCAGGTGCACGCCGAGCTCTCCACGAGGGTGCTCGACCGTCTGGAACACCTGGCCCGCCGGCACGCGGAAACCCTCGGTGACCAGCTTGAAGTGGTGGATCAGGGCCTCCATCGAGGTGCCCATGATCTCCCGGATGTGGTCGAGGGAGTTGCCCATGCCGTCCGACCCGATGGCCAGCTGCGCGGGCCAGGCGATCTTCTTGTCCTCGACCATGACCGGCCCGGGGCCCATCTTCTGCAGGCGGTCCAGGGTCTGCTCGACGATCTTCATCGACTGGTAGCACTCCTCGACGCGGAGCACGAGGCGCCCCCAGGAGTCCGCCGACTGCGCCACGGGGACGTCGAAGTCGTACGTCTCGTACCCGCAGTACGGGTTGGCCTTGCGCACGTCGTAGGGCAGCCCGGCCGACCGGAGCACCGGCCCGGTGATCCCGAGCGCCATGCAGCCGGACAGGCCCAGGTAGCCGACGTCCTTGAGCCGCAGGTGCAGGATCGGGTTGGCCATCATCAGGTCTTCGAGCTGCTTGAAGTAGCCGCGGACGAGCACCAGCGCCTCGCGGATCGTGTCGATCGCGCCCGGCGGGATGTCCTGCGCGACCCCGCCCGGACGGATGTACGCGTGGTTCATGCGCAGGCCGGAGATCAGCTCGAAGATCTTGAGGATCTCCTCGCGGGCGGTGAAGCCCACGGTCATGATCGTCGTGGCGCCCAGCTCGTTGCCGCCGGTGGCCAGGCAGACGAGGTGCGACGTGATCCGGTTGAGCTCCATCATCAGCACCCGGATGACGGTGGCCCGCTCGGGCACGTCGTCGGTGATGCCGAGCAGCTTCTCGACCGCGAGGCAGTACGCGGTCTCCTGGAACAGCGGCGCCACGTAGTCCATGCGCGTGCAGAAGGTCACGCCCTGGGTCCAGGTGCGGAACTCCATGTTCTTCTCGATGCCGGTGTGCAGGTAGCCGATGCCCGCGCGGGCCTCGGTCACCGTCTCGCCGTCGATCTCGAGCATGAGCCGGAGCACGCCGTGGGTCGACGGGTGCTGCGGGCCCATGTTGACGACGATCCGCTCCTCGCCGAGGCGGGCGGCCTCCTCGGCGATCTCGGACCAGTCGCCGCCGGACGCCTCGAACGAGGGGACGCCCTCGGTGTCGGCGTCGACGACGTGCGCGGTGGAACGGGGTGTCTGGGTGGTCATCGGTACGACCTCCGCTGGTCCGGGGGCGGCACGGTGGCGCCCTTGTACTCGACCGGGATGCCCCCGAGGGGGTAGTCCTTGCGCTGCGGGTGGCCCGGCCAGTCGTCGGGCATCTCGATGCGGGCCAGACCCGGGTGTCCGTCGAAGATCAACCCGAAGAAGTCGTAGGTCTCGCGCTCGTGCCAGTCGTTGGCCGGGTACACCGACACGGTCGACGGCAGGTGCGGGTCCGAGTCGGAGACCGCGACCTCGAGCCGCAGCCGACGCGAGTGGGTCACTGAGACCAGGTGGTAGACCGCGTGCAGCTCACGGCCGGCGTCGTGCGGGTAGTGCACGCCCGAGACGCCGAGGCTGAGCTCGAACCGCAGGTCCTGGTCGTCCCGGAGCACCTGCGACACCTCGACGATGTGCTCGCGCGCCACGTGCAGCGTGAGCTCCTCGCGGTCGACGACGACCGACTCGACCGCGGCCGCGTAGGTGGTGCCGGACTCGTCGAGCACCTCGGTGAGGATGTCCACGACCTCGTCGAACCAGCCGCCGTAGGGCCGCTCGCTGGGGCCGGGCAGCGCGATCGCGGTGACGAGCCCGCCGTAGCCGGAGGTGTCGCCCGAGCCGGTGGCACCGAACATGCCGCGGCGGACGTCGACGACCTCGATCTGGGTCCGCCCCTCGGCGGGGACGTTCTGCGAGCCGGCCTCGAGCGCGGCCTCGCTGGTCGGCTGCGCGGCGGTCGTCGAGTCACTCCCGCCACCAGGCTTCGCGGCGTCGGCGGCGTCGGTCTTCTCGGTCACTTGAGCAGCCCCGTCATCTGCGACGTCGGCGTCGCGGCCAGCGCGGCGGCCTCGGCGGCCGCGGCCGCCGCCTTGCGGTTGCCGCCGAGCGGCTCGTTCTCGATCTGCTCGTGCAGCGCCAGGATCGCGTTGATGAGCATCTCGGGCCGCGGCGGGCAGCCGGGCAGGTAGATGTCGACCGGGATGATGTGGTCGACGCCCTGCACGATCGCGTAGTTGTTGAACATGCCACCGGAGCTGGCGCAGACGCCCATGGAGAGCACCCACTTCGGCTCGGACATCTGGTCGTAGACCTGACGCACCACGGGCGCCATCTTCTGGCTCACGCGACCGGCGACGATCATGAGGTCCGCCTGTCGCGGGGATGCGCGGAACACCTCCATGCCGAACCGCGAGATGTCGAACCGGCTGGCGCCGGCGGCCATCATCTCGATGGCGCAGCACGCCAGCCCGAACGTGACCGGCCAGAGCGACGCCTTGCGGAAGTACCCCACGAGGTCCTCGACCGTCGTGAGCAGGAACCCCGACGGTGCCTCTTCGATGCCCATCTCAAACCTCCTGGGGAACAGCAGCGATCAGTCCCACTCGAACCCGCCGCGCTTCCACTCGTAGACGAACGGGACCGTGATGAGCACGAGGAAGCCGATCATCGCGACCAGCCCGAACAGGGCCAGGTCCGCGAAGCTCACGGCCCACGGGTAGAGGAAGACCACCTCGATGTCGAAGACGATGAACGTCATCGCGACCAGGTAGTACTTGATCGGGAAGCGGCCGCCGCCGATGGCGTGCGGGGTGGGCTCGATGCCGCACTCGTACGCCTCGAGCTTGGCGCGGTTGTACCGCTTGGGTCCCAGGATCACGCTCGCGCCCACGCCACCGAGGGCGAGCACGGCGGCGATGCCCATGAGGAAGAGCAGCGGGACGTACGGGTTGTTCATCGTGCGTCACTCCACTTCTTTGTGGTCGGCGGCCTCATGCGGCCGGGGCGATCCGCGCCAGGCCGGCGATCACCCGGTCCACCAGGTCACCGCCCTTGGGCTCGTAGCAGTCGGAGAGGAGCTTGAGCACGAACTTCATGACGAGCGGCCGCGGCAGACCGTACCGCGTGCACACCCGCATCACCTCGGGGTGCTCGATCAGCCGGACGAACACCCGGCCGAGCGTGTAGTAGCCACCGAGGTCGTCCTTCATCCTGCCCTGGTACGTGGCGAACGCGCGCTCCCGACCGGCGGCGGTGCCGCGGGCGAGGCCCTGGGAGATGGCGTCGGCCGCGACCCGGCCGGCCTGCAGGCCGTACGCGATGCCCTCGCCGTTGAACGGGCTGATCATCCCCGCGGAGTCGCCCGCGAGCAGGAGGCCGTTGCCGTAGAGCGGTCCCCGGTTGAACCCCATGGGCAGGGCCGCACCCTTGACCGGCCCCACCTGGTTGTCCGGGGTGAACTCCCACTCGGCGGGCACGTGCCGCATCCAGGTGGCGAACAGCTTCTTGTAGTCGACCTTCGTCGGCGCCGCCGTGGAGGCCACCGAGCCGAGCCCGACGTTCGCGGTGCCGTCGCCGAGCGAGAAGATCCAGCCGTACCCGGGCATCAGGTTGCCGTCGTCGTCGCGGAGCTCGAGGTGGCTCTCCATCCACGGGTCGTCGTGCCGCGGTGTCTGGAAGTAGGTGCGGACCGCGACGCCCATGGGGCGGTTCATGCGCTTCTCCAGGCCCATCCCGGTCGCCAGCCGGGCGGAGACCCCGTCGGCGGCGATGACGACCGGCGCGCGGTACGTGACCGTCTCGCCGTCGACCTTGGCGTGCACCCCGACGACCCGTCCCGAGCGCTCGTCGCGCACCGGTCCGGTGACGTTGGTGCGCTCCTGCAGCTTGGCGCCCGCGGACCGCGCGTGGTCGGCCAGCGTGTGGTCCAGGGACATCCGGGACTTGGCGAGCCCGTACGAGGGGTAGCTGGACAGCTCGGGCCACGCCAGCTCGAGGCGGTGGCCGCCGCCGATCACGCGCAGCCCCACGTTGCGGATCCAGCCGTCCTGCTCGCGGATGGGCAGCCCCATCCGCACCAGCTCGGCGACCGCGCGGGGCGTCAGGCCGTCCCCGCACACCTTGTCCCGGGGGAACTCCGACTTCTCCAGGAGCAGCACGTCCAGGCCCGCGGAGGCGCAGTGGAACGCGGCGGCTGACCCCGCTGGGCCCGCGCCGACGACGATGACGTCCGCGTCATCCATCGCTGCATCAACCACTGGGGACCCCACTTGTGACGTTGTTCACGCACTGCTCCGGCGAGTGTAACCAGCGCCCCAAGGGCTGTCTGCGAAGGCTTTCCTAACCTCGCGGACGAGGGTGTCGAACTCGCTGTGAACTGCTGGTCGACCCCATGAAGAATCCGCCGAAGAGGGCAGGCGACGACCATTGTTCACCCGCGCCGCCCAGCCGGACAGAGGCCGGCGCGCGCGGGTCCCGAGGCGTCAGTCGTGCGTGGGGTGCCGACGACGACCGGCGGCGGTCAGCAGGACACCGAGCCCGACCGCGCCCGTGGCCGCGGCGAGTGCACGCGCTGCGTCGAGGCCCGTCCGCGCCAGGTTCCCGCTCGGGGGTCGCGCGCCCCCGGGAGCCGCCACGGTCCCGGGCCCGGTCTGCACCAAGGACACGGTCGAGAGCACCGAGGTCGTGTCGAGCCGGACGGCGCCCCGCGCCGACGTGCTGACGGTCACGACGAGCGAGATGCGCACCGCGGCGCCCGCCGGCAGCGCAGGACCTACCCACAGCTCCCCGCCCACCGCGGGGGTGCCGTCGATCGCGAGGCTGAGCTCCCCTGCGAGGCGGCCCGGTGCCGAGCCGAGGTCGTCCGCGACGGTGAGCTGGACCCGGGTCGGGAGCTCGGAGCTGTTGCGCACCCAGAGCTCCGACGTGATCACGTCGCCGGGCACCGCGAACTGCGGGACGTCGAACACCTCGTCGGGCAGGGACCCCGACCAGTGCGTGCCGTCGGAGGAGAGCTCCAGCTGCTCCGCCGCCTGGGCCGGCATCGCCATCGCGCCGACGGTGACGAGCACCGCGCCGATCACGGTCAGGCTGCGACCGACGCGCCCGGTCACGAGGTGCCGCGCTCGATCCGTGCAGCGTCGCCCTCGTCGGCGCGCGCCGGGTCGTCCGGCCGTGCGCGGAGCTTGTCCCGCAGCCCGCCCAGCAGGAGCACGACGCCGTAGCCGATGAGCAGGCCGGCCGCGGTCCTGAGCAGCCAACCGGGCCGGTTCACACCGACCCACAGGTTCACGTAGCCGAGGTACGGCAGGTCGTAGGCCACGACGCCGCGCACCTGGACGTCCGTGACGGGTTCGGTGTCGGGAGCCGGGTTCGCGTCGCCCCGCAGCGTGAGGACGGTCTCACCGTCGCCGCGGGTACCGACACCCACCACCCGGTGCGTGACGACCGTCGGCTCGCCCGACCGGAGCTGGTACGTCACGACGTCACCCATCGCGATGCCCTCGAAGGGCACGGGACGCACCACGACGAGGGAACCCGGCGGGATCGCAGGCGCCATGCTGCCGGTGAGCACCGTGTAGGGCGTGGCGCGCRGCAGAGCCGGCACCACGATCATCGCGAGGGCGACGACGACGACCGCGCCGAGGGCCACCGAGCTGAGGACCGTGCCCACCCGCGACCACGGACCGCGTCGCGTCGTGGCGGGCCCAGGGGTGGGTTCGGTCTCGATCCGGGTCACGGTGTCGCTCATGGGGTGCAGTCCAGAGCCTGGTACTGGAAGAAGAAGAAGAAGACCTTCGTCTTCACGTAGACCGAGTCGCTGTTCGAGGGCACGGACGTCCACGTCGCCGCACCGGGCGCGGTCGGTGTGTAGCGGGTGGTGACGTTCGCGACGACCGCCCCGTTGTGGGAGCCGGGAAGCGAGGTCGGGGTCAGGTTGGTGGTCAGTGCGGCCCCGGCGTCGATCGACCCGTTCCACACCGGTCCCGCCTGGGTGAAGCTCACCGTGTAGCCGTACGCGGTGGGTGCGGCGGGGCTTGCGGCGCCCCAGGTCACCGTGACACCGGTGTCCCCGTTCTCCGTGCAGACGAAGCCGGTCGCCGGGGGCACCGTGGCAGCCCCGCCCGTGGACGACAGCGCGGTAGCACTCACGACCCAGAAGGCCCACGCGGCACCGACCGGCACGAGCACGAGAGCGAGGACGACGACGAGCACGGAGAGGCCACGTCGGCGCAGAGGGGAGTCCATCCGGCGGTCCTCCTTCGTGTCTCGTGGTCGAGTCGGGGTGCGGTTCTCCGGCCAGCCGCTCAGTACGTGGGCTGGTTTCGCGCGGACCCGGTCACCTGGATCGAGAGCGGGCGCCCCTGGCTCGCGCTCGGCGCGGTCGGCGACAGGGTCACGGTCACGCACACGTCGACCGACGTGCCGGTGGCGTACGTCGTGGTGGACCACGCCCCCGGGGTGATCGGGGTGGTCCCGCAGACACCGGGACCCGTGCTGGTGGTCAGGGCGAACGTCGTGTCGGGTGCGAGCGCGCCCGACGCCGCCACCGCGACGGCGTAGTTCCAGCGGCCGTTGCCGGAGTGTGTGAGCCTCACCGTCCCGACCCGGGACTGGCCCGGCCACATCTGTGTCGTGGACAGCGGGCTGGTCCAGGCCGCTGTCAGGCCGATCGTCCCGGAGCTGATCGTCGCGTTGCTGTCGAGCGGCCTCGAGCGCGCCCAGGACCCGTAGGCCGTCGCGCTGCCCACGAGGAGCAGTGCGACGGCCACGGCGGCCACGGCGGGGGCGCGGGTCGACAGCCTCATGTCATCAACCCCTGATCAGATCCCGGACGACGGACGTCAGACGGTCTGGTTGAGCGAGATGGTCGTCTTGGAGAGATCGACCGACTGCGTGGTCCCGTTCTGGGCGTCAGCCGTTCCGAACGGGAACTCGACCTCGACCTTGACGTCCACCTGGAACGTGAGCGCGGCGGCGCCCGGGTTGGTGACCGTCAGCGAGTCGTTGGTCGCAGCCACGACCACACCGGCGGGCAGCGTGCCGACCACGGTGACCAGCGGCGTGAGGACCAGCTTGTCGTCCAGCACGTTGGCGGGGTTGACCGGCGTGTGCGCCGTCTTCGTCGGCACACCGTTGACCATGAGCTGCGCCTTGAGTCGGTCGCCCTGCGCGGTCACCGTGTAGCGCTGCGTGAAGACGACCGTGTCGCCCGGCACGATGCGCGAGGTCGCCGGCACGAACGTCTGGCCGCCGGTCTTCCAGGTCCAGGCCGCGGACGCCGCGACGGGCGCGAGGTCCAGGTTGCCCGCCGTGACGGTGGTGTTGGAGTCCAGGTCCGAGGAGTCGGTCCAGTACGCCATCGTGCCCGCGCCGCCCAGCAGCAGTGCCACTCCCGCGCCAACCGCGATGGCGCCCTTCGTCGTCTTGCGCATGTCCGTCCTCCCGTAGCCGTGGCCGGCGAAGACGACCGGCGCAGAGGCTCTCGGCAGTAGGCGCGCGGAACTGAGCGGTTGAGAACCGTCATCATCCGAAGGTGGAGAGTCACGCAGGGGCTACCACCCCAACACTTCGGAGGCCAGAGGACGAAGGCGCGCGAACCGGACCGTTCTGGGGCTACGCCGAACGGGCGATGCCCTCTGCGGCCGGACGGGTGCCGCGGTGCAGGGCGACGATGCCGCCGGAGAGGTTCCGGTAGGCCACGTGGGACCACCCGGAGTGCTTGATGAGCAGGCCCAGGGCGTTCTGGTCCGGCCACTCGCGGATGGACTCCGCCAGGTACACGTACGCCTCGGGCTCCTTGGAGACCGCGCGGGCGACGGGCGGCAGCGCCCGCATCAGGTAGTTCTGGTAGATCACCCGGAACGGCGTGAAGGTGGGGCGGGAGAACTCGCAGACCACCAGTCGACCACCCGGCTTGGTCACCCGCAGCAGCTCACCCAGGGCGGTCTCGACGTCCTGCACGTTGCGCAGGCCGAACGACATGGTCACCGCGTCGAACGACTCGTCGGCGAACGGGAGGTGCAGCGCGTCGCCGGCGACGAACGCCAGGTCGGGGCGCCTGCGCTTGCCCACCTCGAGCATGCCGACGGACAGGTCGCACGCGACGACGCGGACGCCCGCGTCGGCCATCGGCTCCGACGACGTGCCCGTGCCGGCGGCGAGGTCGAGCACGGTCTCGCCGGGCTGGGCGCCGACGGCCTTGAGGGTCGCCTTGCGCCAGGCACGGTCCTGACCGAGCGAGATGACGTCGTTGGTCCGGTCGTAGCGGTGGGCCACCGCGTCGAACATGGCGGCGACGTCCTGGGGGTCCTTGTCGAGGGAGGCACGGGACATGTGTCCATCGTCGCAGGTCCGGCGCGCCCCTTCGACAGGGAGCACCGGCGACCGAGGCATACGCTGGTACCGATGAGTACGCAGACCTCCGCCCCCGCGGACGCGGTCCCGTACCCGCTCGTGGTCCGCACGGTCGCGCTGGACGCGCTCGGCGGGACGACCGATGCGGTGAACACGGACCCCCTGGACCTGCTCGGCCTGCTGCCGTCGCAGGCGCCGCTCGCGTGGGTGCGCCGGGGCGACGGACTGGTGGCGTGGGGCGAGACCCTGCGCATCCCCGTCAGCGGACCGGACCGGTTCGCCGACGCCGAGCGCGCCTGGCAGGACGTCCTGGCGCACGCGATCGTGCGGGACGAGGTCCAGCTGCCCGGGACCGGGCCGGTGGCGTTCGGCTCCTTCGCGTTCGACGAGGACTCGCCTGCGGGAAGCGTGATCGTCGTGCCGAGCGTGATCGTCGGCCGCCGCGGCGGTCGCACGTGGCTCACCTCGATCACCACAGGCGCCCGGCTGGGTGCGGCGCCGAGGCTCGCCGACGTCGTCGGGCCGCGGGTCCCGCCCGTCGACCCGGGGACGGTCGTCTACTCGGACGGCGCGGTGAGCGCGGACGGGTGGCGCGAGGTGGTCGCCCGCGGGATCGCCGCGATCAAGGCCGGCGAGGTGGACAAGGTGGTGCTGGCGAGGGACGTGCACGCGCGCACCGAGAACCCCGTGGACGCCCGCTGGGCCCTCGAGCGGCTGGCCGTGCAGTACCCGTCCTGCTGGACGTTCAGCGTCGACGGCATGATCGGCGCGACGCCCGAGCTGCTGGTCCGGTCCGAGAAGGGCCTGGTCACCTCGCGCGTGCTCGCCGGCACGATCCGGCGCACCGGGGACGACGCGGCGGACATGGCCCGCGCCGCGATCCTCGCGCACTCCTCGAAGGACCTCGAGGAGCACGAGTACGCGGTGACCTCGGTGGCGCACGCGCTCGAGCCGTTCTGCTCGTCGACCAACGTGCCGGACGTGCCGTTCGTCCTGCACCTGCCCAACGTCCTGCACCTGGCGTCGGACGTCACCGGCGTCCTCACGGCTCCGAGCGGCGACGCGGCGCACCCGTCCTCGCTCGCGCTCGCGGCGGCCCTGCACCCGACGGCCGCCGTGTGCGGCACGCCGACCGCGGCGGCCCGCGAGCTCATCCGCAGCATCGAGGGCATGGACCGCGCCCGGTACGCCGGGCCGGTCGGCTGGTTCGGCGCCGACGGCGACGGCGAGTGGGGCATCGCGCTGCGCTCGGC
>NZ_JBFUHU010000051.1:0-14427 GCF_056402235.1 Cellulomonas sp. P4_B5_2 | reverse complement strand
TCGTCGGGGTGGGCGTCGGTGTGCTGGTGGGGGTGCCCCCGGTGCACGCCACGCCGTTGATGCTGCACGTCGCGGGGCTCTTGAACGGCCCGGTCGCCACGTAGCCCCAGGTCAGCGATGCCCCGGGCGCGAGGGTCGGCGCCCAGCTCTTGTTCTTCGCCGTGTAGTGGTTGCCGCTGCGCGTGACGTCGGCGTCCCACGAGCTGCTGATGGTGTCCCCGGCGGGGAGGTCGAACTCGATCGTCCACCCGTTCACCTCCGTCGTGCCGGAGTTGGTGACCTTGACGTTGACCTGGTGGCCCGTGCCCCAGTCGCCGGCGGAGGTGAAGGTGGCGCCGATCGTGCCTGCGGCGAACGCCGGCTGGGAGGCGACCAGGGCGGCGAGCAGCGTGATCACCGCGGCGAGCGCCGTGGTGATCAGGACGGGACGTCGTCGGCCCATCGGTGTCTGGCTGGAGTGTCTGGCGAAAGCCATCGTGCGGTCCCCTGTCCATCGTCGGAGCGTCGAATATGTAAGGAGTGTGTACTAATGGTTCACAAGGACGGTAACCGGGGTCACAGGGTGAAGTCAATGCCTGGCGCCACCTCGGCCGAGCGTCACCCGAACGTGCATTTCTCTCGCGCCACGGGCTGAAATGCGTTGTCCTGACGCCCGAGGGCGCGCGTCCGGAATGTCCGGCAGGGCCGTGCGGGCGCGCGACATCGTGCCTGTTGGATACGTGTCACCGCGCGTCTCGCAGCGGATCTCCCCATGGCCGCACCCGTTGCCGGCTGGGTCCCGAAGTGCCATTTCCCGCACCGTTCGTGAATGCAACGTGCGCATTTCTCGGCGCATTGTTCTCCCCGGTCCCGAGGCCGTGAATTCCTGGGTGCTACGCCCTCGTCGCGCGTGATCYGGCGACGATGTCCGCGCCGCGCGTCCGCCGACTCCTTCTGCGGACGCGCTCGCGTGTCGTCCCTCGGGTGTCGGTGGGTGCGCGCACCATGGAGGTGAGCGAGGACGAAGGAGTCGGGACATGACGCTCGTCGATCAGCACCACCGGGTCGACCCTCAGGTCGAGGCGCGCGTCCGGCGCGAGGTCGCCGGCGCCACCTGGTTCCAGCTCGCCGCGGCCACCAGCCGGGCGCACCACGAGGTCGACGAGGCCCGCCGGGGCCGCGACGACGTCGCCCTGCTGCGTGCCGTGGACCGGCACGCCGTGCTCGAGCGCCTGCTGGCCGAGGCGACCGAGCAGCTCCACCCGCCCCGCTAGCGGCGCACCCTGTCGTCCGACGCGTCCCAGCCGGGCCTCGTCGCCCGGCTGCCGGCACGGTCGGACCGGCCGCGGTAGACCACGTACGGCCGCCACAGGTAGAAGATCGGGACGCTCAGCACGTGCACCAGCCGCGTGAACGGCCACAGGGCGAACAGGAGCATGGCCACCATGGCGTGCGCCTGGAATCCGAACGGCGCGTCGGCCATCAGGTCGGGCTTCGGCTGGAACAGGAAGATGCCACGGAACCACTCGGACACGCCCGTGCGGTAGTCGTACTCCCCGTTGAGGTTGAGCACCGAGCCCGCCACCGTGTTCCAGACGCCGAGCACGATCACCAGGGCGAGGAACAGGTACATGACCTTGTCCATCTTGGTGGTGGCGCTGAACACCGGTCCCACCGTGCGCCGGCGGTAGATGAGCAGGGTCAGGCCGACGAGGGTGCAGAACCCCGCCACCGCCCCGATCGACACCGCCATGACGTGGTAGAGCTCCTCGGAGATCCCGACGGCCGACGTCCAGCTCTCAGGGATGCCCAGGCCCATCACGTGGCCGGCGAACACCGCCAGGATCCCGAAGTGGAACAGAGGGCTGCCCCAGCGCAGCAGCCGGCTCTCGTAGAGCTGCGACGAGCGCGTGGTCCAGCCGAACTTGTCGTACCGGTACCGCCACACGTGCCCGCCGACGAAGAACGCCAGGCACACGTACGGGATGACCACCCAGAGCAGGACGGCGCTCATCGTGGCATCCCCGGGTGAAGGTGAACGCAGCCGGGGCTCATCGCGGCATCCCCGCCATCGCGCCGTAGGGTTCGAGGCCGACCTGCTCTCCCGGTGGGCCCTCGGCCGCCAGCCGCGCCACGGCCTCCCGATCGTCGCCCTTCAGCGGCGGCAGCGTGGAGCAGACCGCCGTCAGAGCGCCGGCCCACGGGGACCCGCGGTCGACCAGCGCGAGCCGCAGCAGCTCCAGACCGGCCCGGTGCTCGAGCAGCAGTCGGGTGCCGGCCTCCACGTCGGCCGTGGCACTGAACTCCAGGACGACGCACAGGTGGTCGGGGAGCTCGTCGGCGCTGATCTCCAGGCCCGCCGCGCGGAAGGCCCGCTTGAACGCGAGCAGCGCCATGCCTCGCTCGCGGGTGTCGCCGTACGCGTAGTAGGTCAGGTAGAGGCAGATCTTGCGGCGCAGGTCGAACGTGTCGACGTAGTCGGCGGTCAGGGAGGTGAGCGGGGTGCTCGCCAGGTGGTCGAGCAGCGGGTCGAACGCGCGCGTCGGCGAGACGGCCCGCAGGTCGGGGACCTGCTCGACGAGCTCGGCCGTCGGGTACTCCAGGAGCAGTGCCGCGATCCGGTGGGTCAGCGCCCTGGTGCGGGCGTCGTCGCGCCTCATGACGGGTCCTTGCGCTCGGGGAACAGTCCGGGTGGCGGGGAGCCCTTGCCGTCCCAGTTGAGCAGGTTGACGCGCGCGCCCGGCCGGCCGGTGCTGGTGACCTCGTCGGCGGTCTGCCGGTCCTTGAGCGCCCGGAAGTTCTCGACGGCCAGCGGCGTGCCGGCACCCGAGCCCTCGCCGAACGGCCCGGAGCCGCCCATGCCCGGCCCTCCCTCGTAGTCGAGGCTGCACTCCGTGGCCAGCTCCTCCAGGCCGTGCGCGGCCTCCGCGTGCGCGGCCGGGATGACGTACCGCTCGTCGTACTTGGCGATGGCCAGCAGCCGGTACATGTCGAGCATCTCCTGCTCGGTCATGCCGACGGCCGCCGGGATCGACGGGTCGGCGTCGCGACCCATCGAGATGTCCCGCATGTACGAGCGCATCGCGGCGAGCTTCTTCAGCACGCCGGTCACCGGCACCGTGTCCCCCGCCGTGAACAGCTCGGCCAGGTACTCCACCGGGATCCGGAGCTGGTCGATCGCGGCGAACAGGTTGCCCTTCGACTCGGCGTCCTCGCCGGTCTCGGCAACCGCGTCGACGACCGGCGACAGCGGCGGGATGTACCAGACCATCGGCATCGTGCGGTACTCGGGATGCAGCGGCAGGGCCACCTTGAACGTGCTGATCAGCGCCCAGATCGGGGAGCGCTGCGCGGCCTCGATCCAGTCCCGCGGGATGCCCGCGCGCTCCGCCTCCCGGACCACGGCGGGGTCGTTCGGGTCGCAGAACACCCCGCGCTGCGCCTCCAGCAGGTCGTGCTCGTCCGTGACGGAAGCCGCCGCCAGCACCTTGTCGGCGTCGTAGAGCACCAGGCCCAGGTAGCGCAGGCGGCCGACGCACGTCTCCGAGCAGACCGTCGGAAGGCCGACCTCGATGCGCGGGAAGCAGAACGTGCACTTCTCGGCCTTGCCCGTGCGGTGGTTGAAGTAGATCTTCTTGTACGGGCAGCCCGTGACGCACTTGCGCCAGCCCTTGCACTGGTCCTGGTCGACCAGCACGATCCCGTCCTCGGCGCGCTTGTAGATGGCGCCCGAGGGGCACGACGCCGCGCACGACGGGTTGAGGCAGTGCTCGCAGATGCGCGGCAGGTAGAACATGAACGTCTGCTCGAACTCGAACTTGATCTTGGTGGACACCCTGGCCAGGATCGGGTCGCCGGCGAGAGTCGCCGCGCTGCCGCCGAGGTCGTCGTCCCAGTTGGCGCTCCACCCGATCTGCATGGGCTCGCCGCTGATCAGCGACCGCGGCCGGGCCACCGGGGTGTGCTCCTGCAGGGGTGCGGTGGTCAGCGTCTCGTAGTCGTAGGTCCAGGGCTCGTAGTAGTCGTCGAGCGACGGCATCTTCGGGCTGACGAAGATCGTCGCCAGGTTCTTCAGCCGACCGCCCGCCTTGAGCTTGAGCCGGCCGCGCTTGTTCAGCGTCCACCCGCCCTGCCAGCGCTCCTGGTCCTGGTAGGTGCGCGGGTAGCCCTGCCCGGGGCGCGTCTCCACGTTGTTGAACCAGACGTACTCGGTCCCCGCCCGGTTGGTCCACGCCTGCTTGCAGGTGACCGAGCACGTGTGACAGCCGATGCACTTGTCGAGGTTCATCACCATCGACATCTGCGCCATGATCCGCATCAGTACTCCACCTCCTGCGAGCGCCGACGGATGACCGTGACCTCGTCGCGCTGGTTGCCCGTGGGCCCCAGGTAGTTGAACGCAAAGGTCAGCTGGGCGTAGCCGCCGATGAGGTGGCTGGGTTTCATGAGGATGCGGGTCAGCGAGTTGTGGATGCCGCCGCGCTTGCCGGACGTCTGCGAGCGCGGGACGTCGATGAGCCGGTCCTGCGCGTGGTGCATGTAGACCGTTCCCTCCGGCATCCGGTGGGACACGATCGCGCGGGCGACGACGACGCCGTTGCGGTTGACCGCCTCGATCCAGTCGTTGTCCGCGACCCCGATTTTGTCGGCGTCCTTCTGGCTCATCCAGATGCCCGGACCGCCGCGCGACAGGCTGAGCATCAGCAGGTTGTCCTGGTACTCGGAGTGGATGGACCACTTGTTGTGCGGCGTCAGGTAGCGGACCGCGATGCCGAGCTCCCCGTTCGACCCGATCTGCGGCTCCCCGAACAGGGCCGCCATGTTCAGGGGCGGGCGGAAGACCGGCAGGTTCTCGCCCAGCTCGGTCATCCAGTCGTGGTCGAGGAAGAAGTGCTGCCGGCCCGTGAGGGTGTGCCAGGGCTTGAGGCGCTCGACGTTGATGGTGAACGGCGAGTACCGCCGACCGCCCGACTCGGAGCCGGACCACTCGGGCGAGGTGATGACCGGCGTGGGCGCGGCCTGCGTGTCCGCGAACGTGACCTGCTTGCCCTCGTGCTCCGCGGCCAGGTCCGCGAGCTTGCGGCCGGTGCGCTTCTCAAGCGTGTGGAACCCCTCGGTGGCCAGGTGCCCGTTGGTGGTGCCGGACATCGCCAGGATCGCCTCGCACACGTGCACGTCACGCTGCAGCGACGGCCGCCCGTCACCCGCACCCCCGCGGACCAGCCCGTTCTTCTTGCCGAGGTACTCGATCGGCCTGGTCAGGTCGAACGTGATGCCCTTGGTCGTCGCACCCAGCGTCGACGCCAGCGGACCGAGCGCACCGAGCTTGTCGGCCACGGCCGGGTAGTCCCGCTCGACGACCACCAGCTTCGGCATCGTCACACCGGGGACCGGGTCGCACTCCCCCGCCTTCCAGTCGCGCACGATGCCCGACGGGGTCGCCATGGCGTCCGGGGTGTCGTGGGTGAGCGGGACCGCGACGACGTCCTGCCGGACGCCGAGGTGCGTCGCGGCGAGCGCGCTGAACGCCTTGGCGATCTCGTGGAACGCGTCGAAGTCGGTGCGGGTCTGCCACGGCGGCGAGATGGCCGGGTTGAACGAGTGCACGAACGGGTGCATGTCGGTGCTGCTCAGGTCGTACTTCTCGTACCAGGTGGCCGCCGGCAGGACGACGTCGGAGAACACGGTGGTCGACGTCWTGCGGAAGTCGAGGGTGAGCAGCAGGTCGAGCTTGCCGCGCGGAGCCTCGTCCCTCCAGACGATGTCGCGGGGCCGGTGCTCCGGTGGCGCCTCCTCGGCCCGCAGCGAGGAGTCGGTGCCCAGCAGGTGCTCGAGGAAGTACTCGTTGCCCTTGGCGGAGCTGCCCAGCAGGTTCGACCGCCAGATGGTGAGCACGCGCGGGAAGTTCTCGGGGGCGTCGGGATCCTCACCCGCGAACCGCAGCGAGCCGTCCTGGAGGGCCGCCGGGATGTACTCCGTGGCCGGCGTCCCCGAGGCGGCGACGTCGTCCGCGAGCGTCAGCGGGTTGCGGTCGAAGGTCGGGTACGACGGCATCCACCCCAGCCGCGCCGACTGCGCGAGGACGTCCGCGGTCGTCATGCCCGCCCAGAGCCCGCCCGACTTGTTCGCCGCGAGCGCGTCCGCGCCGAAGTGGTCGTACCGGAACTGGTCGGTGTGCAGGTACCAGTACGCGGTCTGGATCATGTTGCGCGGGGGCCGCGACCAGTCGAGCGCGTTCGCGTACAGGCCGTACCCGGTGATCGGGCGCACCTTCTCCTGGCCCACGTAGTGCGCCCAGCCGCCACCGTTGACGCCCTGCGTGCCGCACAGCGCGGTGAGCGTGAGGAACGCGCGGTAGATGGTGTCGGCGTGGAACCAGTGGTTGGTGCCGGCGCCCATGAGGATCATCGAGCGGCCCTTCGACTCCTCCGCGTTGGCGGCGAACTCGCGGCCGATCTTCTCGGCCTTGGCGGCCGGCACCCCGGTGATCTCCTCCTGCCAGGCGGGCGTGCAGGGCGAGCCCGCGTCGTCGTACCCCGTGGGCCAGGTCCCGGGCAGTCCTGGGCGGCCGACGCCGTACTGCGCGAGCAGCAGGTCGAACACCGTGGTCACCGTGCGCCCGGCCACCTGCCGCGTCGGGACGCCCCGCAGGATCGCCCCCGCGGAGCCGTCGACCGCGTCGAACCGGGGCAGGGTCACGGCGACCGGCCGCGACCCGTCCCCGGCGGCACTGAGCTGCGGCTCCACGGAACCGAGCTCGAGGTTCCAGCGGCCCTCCCCCTGCGCGCCGAACCGGAACCCGAGCGACCCGTTCGGCACCACGGGCTGCCCGGTCGTCTCGTCGAGCAGGACCGTCTTGAACTGTGCGTTCTCCGACGTCTCCCCCAGGTCCGCGGCGGTGAGGAACTTGCCGGGCACGAAGCCGTCGCCGTCCGGTTCGAGCGTGATGAGGAACGGCAGGTCGGTGTACTGCTTCACGTAGTGGTCGAAGTACGGCGTGGTCCGCTCGACGAAGAACTCGCGCAGGATCACGTGCCCCATCGCCATCGCGAGCGCGCCGTCGGTGCCGGGCGCCGGTGCGAGCCACTCGTCGGCGAACTTCACGTTGTCCGCGTAGTCGGGCGAGACCGCGACCACCTTCTGCCCGCGGTACCGCGCCTCGACCATCCAGTGCGCGTCCGGCGTGCGGGTCACGGGCACGTTCGAGCCCCACATGATCAGGTAGCCGGCGTCCCACCAGTCCCCCGACTCGGGCACGTCGGTCTGGTCGCCGAACACCTGCGGCGACGCCACCGGCAGGTCCGCGTACCAGTCGTAGAACGAGAGCATCGGGGCGCCCAGCAGCGCGTAGAACCGGGCGCCGACCCCGTGCGACACCATCGACATCGCCGGGATGGGTGAGAACCCCGCGATCCGGTCCGGGCCGTGCTCCTTGATCGTGTGCACGTGTGCGGCCGCCACCATCTCGACGGCCTCGGCCCACGACGCCCGCACCAGCCCGCCCTTGCCGCGCGCCGCCTTGTAGCGGGCGGACCGGACGGGATCGCCCACGACGTCCGCCCAGGCCAGCACGGGGTCGCCCAGCCGCGCCTTGGCCTCGCGGTACATCTCCAGCAGGAGGCCGCGCACGTACGGGTACCGGACGCGCGTCGGCGAGTAGGTGTACCAGGAGAAGGCGGCCCCCCGCGGACAGCCCCGCGGCTCGTACTCGGGTCGGTCAGGGCCGGTCGACGGGTAGTCCGTCTGCTGCGCCTCCCACGTGATGATGCCGTCCTTGACGAACACCTTCCACGAGCAGGATCCCGTGCAGTTCACGCCGTGCGTCGACCGGACCACCTTGTCGTGGCTCCAGCGGTCCCGGTAGAACGTGTCCGCGTCGCGCCCGCCGATCTGGTGCAGCGTGCGCAGGTCCGCCGAGACCTCGTTCTTGCGCAGGAAGCGACGCGTCTTGAGCAACGCCTCGACCACGCCCTCGTCGAGGCCCGGCGCGCGTCCTTGCTCGATCGTCATGAGGCTCCCTAGCTGGTGGCAGTGGCTTCGGTGCGTGCGAGGGCGGCCCGGCGCACGGGACCGCGGGTGAACCAGGCGACCGCGAACGCGCTCACCGCGAGCAGGACGTACCCCAGGCTGTAGTCGCCCACCAGGTCGAAGACCGCCCCCATCACCAGCGGCGGGAAGAAGCCGCCGAGGCCACCCGCGGCGCCGACGATGCCGGTCACCGCGCCGACCTTGTCCTGGGGCGCCACCTGCGCCACCAGCGCGAACACCGCGCCGGAGGAGGCACCGAGCGCCGCGGCCAGGCCGAGGAACGCGACCGTGGCCAGGGGGATCAGGGGAAGCTCGAGCGCGGCGACGAGCGCCAGGACGCCGGTGACGAGGAAGGCCGCGAGGAGAACCGGCACCGGCCCGACCCGGTCGGAGAGCGTGCCGCCGACCGGACGCATGGCCACCGCGAGCACGACGAACCCCGCGGTGCGGGCGGCGGCGTCGGCGGCGGTGAGGCCGTACGCGTTCACCAGGTACGTGGGCAGGTAGACGCTGAACGCGACGAACCCGCCGAAGCCCATCGCGTACAGCAAGGACAGCTGCCCGGTCGCGGGGATGCGGGCCGTGGCCCAGGTGCGCGCGAGGAACGACCCCTGCGGCACCGGCCGACCCGGCTTGTCACGCAGCAGCAGCCCCGACGCGACGGCGTAGACCGCGAGCACGCACGCGACCAGCACGAACGGCGCCTCGGGTCCGTACGCGTCCGCGATCCGCACCGTGGTGAACGCGGAGATCGCCGTGCCGCCCATGCCGAGCCCGAAGATCCCCAGCGCGGTGCCGCGCCGCTCGGGGGCGAACCACTGGTTGACCGCCGGCACCCCGATAGCGAACGCGGTGCCGCCGAGCCCGAGGAAGAAGCCGCCGACGAGCATCGCCGCGTACGTCTCGGCGACGAACCCGATGAAGAGCACCGGCAGGATCGTCAGCACGGTGACCGTGGGGAACATGCGGCGCGAGCCGAACTTGTCGGTCAGGGCGCCGACGGGGATGCGGCCCAGCGACCCCACGACGACCGGGACGGCGACCAGCACCGACTGCTGGACACCGGTCAGGCCGAGCGCCTTGCCGTAGGTGCCACCGAGCGGGCTGATGAGCGCCCACGCCCAGAAGTTGACCAGGAAGCCGAGCATCGCGATGACGAGCACCCGCACTGCGATGCGTCCGTCGGTCTGCTCCGCCATGAGACCCCCCGAGCGTGGTCCGGCGTCGTTGCGCGGACCTGCCGTGCTTCGGAAGTTAGCACTCCGGCACCTCGCCCGGGCTAGACCTCCCCGGGCAGCGCCGTCCGGATCACGATGCGGGTCCACGCCCCGAGGTACAGCCGGTCGCCGTCCTCGATCTCCTTGCGTTGACCGGCGGGGATGGGTGTCGTCGGCAGCGGGTCGCCCGCGCGGCTGACGTAGGTGCCGTTGGCGGACTGCAGGTCCTCCACCCACCAGCGCTGGCCGTCCGTGTTGAGCTGGCAGTGCCGGCGGGAGACCCCGGAGTCCGTCCCGCAGTCGACCGCGGGGTGGATGTTGCGGGACACCGACGGGCGGCCGACGAGCACGCTGCGCTCGCGCAGGGGCACCAGACCGGGGAGCCCGGCCGACGGCATCGGATCCTCCGGCTGCTGCGCGGCGTACCAGTCGGGGTCCACCCAGACCTCGGCCACCCAGGACTCGGCGCCGTCGGGGGCCGGGGTCGGGAGTGCTGCGGGCGCCTCGACAGCGGGCGTCGGCGCGCTCACGGGTGCCGGGGCCGTGGGCGCGACCGGCGCGGGTGCGGTGCCCGTCGTGAAGTCGTAGCCGCAGACCTCGCAGAACAGGGCCAGCGACGACGCGGGTGCGCCGCAGTGGGGGCACGTGGTGGCGGTCCCCACCGCGGCAGGCTCGGGGGCCTCCGCCGGCGCCGCGGACTCGATGGGCGCGCCGCAGACGTCGCAGTAGTCGGTGGACGTGGACGAGTGGCCGTTCGGGCAGACGACGGTGCTCACCGGCGGACCCGCGTGGTCTTGGTCGACGCGGTGTCGAGCGCCATCTCGTCGAGCTTGTCGGCGTTGCGCTTGAGGCGCACGGTGCCCTTCTCCTCGTCGTCGATCTCGACCACCCGCCGCAGCCGGGAGGTGGCCTCCTCGTTGCCGGTCTCGGCGGCCAGCTGGACGGCGCGGCCGAGCTTGACGGTCGCCGTGGCCTCGTCGCCGGACGCCTTCGCGGCCAGCCCCTCCTGGATGACCGACGCGAGCTCGGCCTGACCCGTGTAGTGCGCGACCTCGGGGTTGATGCGCGCGGTCAGCGAGCTGTCGTCGGACCACCGGGCCTTGACCAGACCCGACGCCAGGACGTCCCCGCCGACGGCGATCTGCACGCGCGCGGCCAGCTGCTCGGAGCCCACCGGCTTCGACGGCACCCGGATCGCCACGTGGTAGTCGCGCGACTCGTCGCCCCACGCCCCGGTCGGGTACGCCCCCGTGAGGGCGTTCACCTCGGTGCGCCTGGACGTGATGTCCTCCACGGTGGGGGCCACCCGCCGGACGAACAGGACCTGCGCGCCCTGGGGTGCCCAGACCCGCAGCTCGGCGTCCGCGACGCCCTTGGACATCGACTCGTTCACCAGCGCCTTGAAGTCCTCGGCGATGTCCGCCGGGTTCCGGATGAGGTCGACCGTGCCGAGCAGCGCCGTGGCGATCTCGCGCAGCTCGGCCACCTCCCAGCTGGACCCGACGCCGCGCGCGTCGCACTGGAAGTGCCCGGTGACGTCGCTGATCGCCCGGGACAGCTCGGCACGCGGCTCCGACTCGTTGCGGCCGTCGGTGAGCAGGATCGCGTGCTTCTGCGCCGCCTGCGGGACCATCGCGAAGATCGCGTCCGCCAGCCGCAGCCAGGTGCTCATCGCGGTGCCGCCCGAGGGGCGCATGAACGAGATGGCGCGCTTGGCCTCCTCGCGGGCGCCGGGCTCCATCTGCACGATCGCGACCGGGGCGTTCGGGTACGGGAAGGCACGGTTGGCCACGTGGCTGCCGCCGATCACCGCGAACCAGGTGCCGTCGGCGATCTGGTCGACCGCCACCTGCGCCGCGTACTTGGCGGCCTCGATGTTGGGCCCGCTCATGGAGCCGGACGTGTCGATGATGACGAGCTCGGCGACGCCCCCGCCGGAGGACGCCGCGGTGCCCGCGCCGGTGCTGGTCACGGTGACGATCGCGTGCACGTCCGTGGCGCCGTCGGAGAGGAACTCGTTCTGGAACACCTCGGTGCGGAAGTCGGCCACTGTGGCTCCTCAGGCTGCGGGCGGTGCGGGCTCGGCCGACACCGTCTCTTCGGTCTGGACAGTATCGAAGGGTGCGGCGACGCGGGCCAGCGCGGCGGTGATGTTGTCGTGCCCGCCCTGCTCGTTGGCCCAGCGGACCAGCTCGCCGGAGATCACGTCGGGCGACTGACCGACCTTCTCCGCGGTGCGGTGCAGCAGGTCCGCGACGTCGTCGGCCTCGGAGCAGTAGTTCCAGAGCCCGTCCGAGCAGACCAGCACCCAGCCTGGGCCCTGCGCGCGGGTCGTCGCGGTCTGCGGGACGACGGTCTCGGCGTCGGGGCCGAGCCAGCGCGTGATGGCGTGCCCCTCGCGGGAGGCCTCCGCCCGTGCTCGCGGGATGCCGCGCGCGATCATCTCGTTCGCCGCGGAGTCGTCCACGCTGATCTGGTGGGAGTCCCCCTCGTCGGGGATCCAGTACGCGCGGGAGTCCCCCAGCCAGCCCGCGACGACGGTGGGCCCGTCGACCACGGTCGCGACGAACGTGCACGACGGCGGCTCGGCGCGGCCGGCCATGTCCCCGACCGCGTCGGCGATGGCCTTGTCCGCTGCGGAGGCCGCGGTGATCAGGAGCGCGGACCACGAGGAGACCGTCTGCGGTTCCGCGATGGCCAGCACGTCGCGTGCCGCGCGGGCGGCGGCGAGGCTCGCGATGTCGGAGTCGGGGATGTTGGACACGCCGTCGCAGACCACCAGGACCGCGGTGGTGCCGACGACCGCCAGCGCCATCGCGTCCTCGTTGCGGCTCTTGCGCCGACCTCGGTCGCAGACCCCGCCGACGAGCGGGGAGGGCAGCTCGGTCCAGTGGTCGCGCTCGCTCATCGCGAGCTCGCCGCAGTGCTCGCAGTAGCCGTCGGCCGCGATCGTCCCGCCGCAGAACCGGCAGACGGGCGTCGTGGGCTGGTCCGGCTCGTCGAGCACGGCCACGGGGGCCGGAGCGCCCAGGCGGGTGCCGCAGTGCTCGCAGAACGCCGAGCCGTCGGCGGCGACCGTGCCGCACTGCGGACAGGTCACCACGTGGTCCACCGGCGGACGCCGTTCGCCTGGTCGACCAGGGCGATCCGCTCGTCCGACGTGGGGGCGAGGGCGGCGTACTCGCGCAGGGCCCCCTCCAGGGCATCGCGCAGGTCCGGCTCCTGGGCCGGCACGGAACCGAGCTGCACGGTCCTCGACGGCCCGTCCTTGAGCACCGCGGCGAGCGCGGACCCGAGCACGTCCACCCGCAGGGCCGCCCGCGCCCGCGGCTCGATGGAGACCGACTGCACGCTGGCGAGCGCGTCGGACAGGGCGCGCAGGTCGCCGCTGGACGTGGCCAGCAGCTGGGCGCGCATCATCCGGGCGTCCACGTACGAGCTGCGCGTGGGCGTCACCAGGTCGAGCGCCGCGAGCGCTCCCGGCAGGTCCCCCCGCGCCCGGCGGATGCGGGCCAGCCCGAACGCCGCGGGGGCGGTGTAGTTCGCGTCGGAGCGCGCGCAGATGATGTAGAGCGACTCGGCGATGTCGGGCTCGTTGCTCAGCTCGCACGCGGTGGCCAGGGCCAGCTTGGGCGCCAGCTCGCCGGGCACCTGCCCGTAGACCGCGTTGAACGAGGCGCGCGCCGCCACCGGGTCGCCCGTGCTGAGCTGCGCGAGGCCGCCCAGCCACGCCGCGCGCCACTCCCACGGGTCGTCGGTGAGGATCTGCGACAGCGTCTGGTCGAGCACGTCCTGCCGGCCGGCCTCGATCGCCGCGGTCGCGCGCCGCAGCCGCACCTCGACGGTCTCGTCCGGTGCGTCGGCCAGCGCGGCGAGGCGCTGGTCCGGGTTGCTCACGTTGACGCCCGCCAGCCAGCTCGCCGCCGGGTCGCTCGCGTCGACCTTCAGCGCGGGCAGCTGGTCCCAGGCGAGCGCGTGGCCGGCCTCGTCGGACGTCGGCGCCTCGAACAGCACCGAGGCCGCCGAGTGCAGCGCCGGGCTGCCCGGGCCGCGGTCGGTGGCGACGACCTCGCGCAGCACGCCGAGCACCTGCGCACGCAGCTCGTCGACCGTCGCGAACCGGTCCGACGGGTCGAGGGCGCACGCCTTGGCCAGGAGCCGGTAGAACGAGTCGTACGTCTGGAACACCGGCGTGTCCGCGACCGCGGGCAGCGACGCCACGTAGGTGCTCGTGTTGCCGCGGAAGTCGAGCACGAGCGTGGCCAGCGTCCGCCCGATCGTGTAGATGTCGGACGCCACGGACGGCCCCACCTCGGCGACCTCGGGCGCCTGGTAGCCGACCGTGCCGAAGATCGCCGAGTCCAGGTCGTCGATCCGGCGCACACCGCCCAGGTCGATGAGCTTGACCGCGTCGCCCTGCTGGATCACGTTGTCCGGCTTGAAGTCGCAGAACAGCAGGCCCACGTCGTGCAGGTAGGCGAACGCGGGGAGGATCTCGAGCACGAACGCGAGCGCCTGGTCCACCGGCAGCGGCGTGTTGACGCCCCCGGCGGCCTCGCGGCGGTCGTGCAGGATCTGCTTGAGCGAGCGGCCGCCGACGAACTCCATGACGGTGTAGCCCGCGCCCTCGTGCATGGCGAAGTTGTAGATCTCGACGATCAGCGGGTGCTCGACCTCGGCCAGGAACTGGCGCTCGGAGATCGCCGCCGCGTAGGCGTCCGGGTCGCCGGAGTTCAGCAGGCCCTTGAGCACCACCCACCGGCCCGAGACGTTGCGGTCCCGCGCCAGGTAGATCCAGCCCAGGCCGCCGTGCGCGAGGCACCCCACGACCTCGTACTGCCCACCGACCAGGTCACCGGGGTTGAGCGCCGGCGTGAAGTCGAACCGGTTGCCGCACTTCGGGCAGAACCCCGCGGTCCGGCCTGGCACACCGTCGCGCGACCGGCCGACCTCGGCGCCGCAGGCCGGGCAGAAGCGCTTGCGCTCGGGCACCTCGGGCACAGCCATGACCGCCTGCAGCGGGTCCTGCACCGGGGCGGGCGGCACGGTCGTGAGGCCGGCGCCCAGGCGCGCGCCGCGCAGCCGGGTCGAGGAGGTGCCGACCCGGCGGGTGGGTCGCGTGCCACCTGTGGCTGCCGTGCGTGCCGAGCCCAGGGCGGCCGTGGCCAGCCGGCTCGAGCTGGTGCGGCCGGTACGTGTGGAC
>NZ_JBFUHU010000050.1:0-14549 GCF_056402235.1 Cellulomonas sp. P4_B5_2 | reverse complement strand
GTCCTGGTCCGCCACGGCGCCGCGCAGGAGCGCGTCGACCTGCGTGCCGGGCAGGTGTGGTCGTTCACGCGTTGACGGCGTCCGGCACGCGTGCGCCGGCTGATACGGCGACCGTCTGACGCACCAGGCTCGCGTCGTCGACGGCCTCCGCGAGGACCCACCCGACCTGCGCACGCGAGACCCGCGTCACCTCGATCTCCCCGCCGGTCGAGGTCACGGGCGGACCGGCCCACGGCTCGTCGGTGAGGGTGACGGGCTGGACCTCCACCCAGTCGAGTCCGCTCGCGCGCAGCTCAGTGCCCTGGCGCTCGGTGTCCGCGATCTGCGGGCGCAGCAACAGCGCGAAGATCACGCGGTTGACCAGCGGGAGGCCGGCGCTCGAGGGCCCGGTGCCGTAGGACGTCTGCACCACCACGCGACGCACCCCGTGGCGGCGCATCGCGTCCAGCACGGTCCGCGTGCCCCGCGACCGGATGTCGAGCGGAGTGCCCGACGGACCGCGCAGGCGGACCCGGGCCGCGCTCTCGCTGATGCCGAGCGTGACGACCACGGCGTCCTGCCCCTGGACCAGCCGGTCCACGAGCGCGGCGTCGGTGGCGTCTCCGTCGATCCCCCGGACCCCGGGCAGCGACGACGCGTGGCGCGACAGCGCGGTGACGTCGTGCCCGCGTGCGACCAGCTCGGTGACTGCGGCGCGGCCGGAGCCGCCCGTCGCCCCGACGACGAGAACCTTCATGATCTGTCTCCTTCGGTGTGGTGGGGATTCCGTGCTTCCACCCCACCAGCCCTCCGCTGGACGGTCTATGATGAGCCGTCGCCATTTCATCGCAGATCATCCAGGGAGGGATCATGTCGCAGCTCGTCGTCGATCTGCCCTGGACCCCCGTCGACCCCGTGGGCGAGGCCCTGCGCCACCTGCGCGTCACGGGCGTCTTCTACAGCAAGACCGAGGCGGACGGCCCCTGGGCGGTCGACATGCCCGCGTTCGGCGACTGCGTGAGCTTCCACGTGGTGACGGTCGGCGAGGCGTGGGTCGAGGTCGAGGGTGCGCCGCCCGTACGGCTGGTCCCGGGCGACCTCGCGCTCGTTCCCCACGGACGCGGCCACCTGCTGCGCAGCGCGCCGGGGGTACCGTCGCTGGGCCGGGTCGACGAGCTGCCGCAGGAGTTCCTCAGCCCGAACTACTCCGTCCTGCGCCACCGGGGCTCCGGACCCCGGGTAGAGCTGATCTGCGGAGTGCTCTCGGTCGACGGGGCATCCTCCAGGCTCCTGCTGGACCTGCTGCCCTCGGTCGTGCACGTCGACGGTCGGCAGGGCGGGGCGTGGATGGCGGCCACGCTCGCCCTCACCACCGACGAGCTGACCCACGCCCGGCCGGGCGGCGAGGCCGTCACCACCCGCCTGGCCGACATCCTCGTGATCCAGTCGATCCGCGCCTGGCTGGACGCGCAGCAGGTCACCACCGGCTGGCTCGGTGCCCTGCGCGATCCGCAGCTCGGCACAGCGATCGCCGCCGTGCACCGCGCGCCTGGCCGGCCGTGGACCGTCGCGACGATGGCCCACGAGGCCGCGATGTCCCGGTCCGCGTTCTCCGCGCGCTTCACGGAGGTCGTCGGAGAGCCCGCGATGCAGTACGTCACCCGGGTGCGCATGCACGTCGCCGCCGACCGGCTCGGCTACGGCCGCGCCACGGTGCGCGAGGTGGCCTCCGAGCTCGGGTACGACTCGGAGGCATCGTTCAGCCGCGCGTACAAGCGCGAGGTCGGCGTCTCTCCCGGCCGCACGCGGAGGTCGCCGAGCCTGCCCGCACCTCCCGGCTGAGTCTCGCCGCTCCGCCGGAACCGTCGCGCGAGCGGCCGTCGAACCGGGGCGTCACATCTCCCGCCATCCGACCTCTCAACCACAGGTGTCGGGTGCCGATGAGGCGGGCAGATGACCCCATGCTCGCGCGGCGGGTGGGACTCATACCGTGGCGAGCCCTGCGCCAGTCGGGAATCAGCCGCAGACCAGAAAGCCGTCCCACGTGAGCTCCAGCCTCGGCCGGAAGAGCGCTGCGGCGCTAGGTGCGTTGACGATCGTCCTGGCGGGGGTGGACGGGTTCGTGCTGCAGCAGGCGACGAGCTCCGCCGCCACCGTGACCGACTTCCGCGCGGACACCAGTGCGATGCAGACCGCCGTGTCCCACATGCGCAGCGACTTCTTCGCCTACGACGGCGCCAACAACATGTACGTGCTGGTCGCGGCCACGGGCGGCGACCAGGGCTCTGAGCTGTGGAGCACGACGTACGACCAGGCGGTGGACTGGTCCACTGCGCTCGAGGCCGAGCTCGACACAGCGGACGCGCTGGCGGCAGGGACCGACCTCGCCCCGGTGTTCGCCGAGCTGCGCGCCTCGATCGACGGCTACGACGCCTTCTTCGCCGAGGGTCACGACCAGGTGGTGACAGGCGACTTCACGGCGGCGGCCGCCTCGGTGACGACCCGCAACGTCGAGGTCAGCGACGCCATCGGTGCCGACCTCGACGCGGTCCAGGCCGAGGTGGACGCGACGACGAGCGTGCAGCTCGCCGCGGTGCAGTCCCATCAGAAGACCCTGCAGCTCGTCGCCGGGTCGGTGCTGGCGGTGACGATGCTCCTGCTGGGAGCCCTCTGGGTGATGTTCTCTCGCGGCGTGCTCGCGCCGATCGGGCGGCTGCGCAGCCAGATCGAGGAGGTCGACGGCGATCTGACCGCGCGCGTCAGGATCGAGCACGACGACGAGATCGGTGCCCTCGCGACCGCGTTCAACGCCTTCATGGACGACTTGCACGGTGTCGTGCGCCGCGTCGCCGCGAGCGCGGACGAGCTCGGTGTCGTCTCGACCGAGCTGACCGGCGCCAACGCGCGGATCGAGCGGAACGCCCTGAGCTCCTCGAGCCAGGCGGAGGTGGTCGCGGCGGCGGCGGAGGAGGTCTCCCGCGAGGTGCAGTCCGTGTCCACCGGCGCCGAGCAGATGGGCTCGTCCATCCGGGAGATCGCCCACAGCACGGGCGAGGCCTCCCGGGTCACCCTGCATGCCGTCGAGGTCACCGAGGCCACGACCCTCCTGGTCGCGCGCCTCGGGGCCTCGAGCCTCGAGGTCGGCGAGGTGGTCAAGGTCATCACGTCCGTCGCCGAGCAGACCAACCTGCTCGCCCTCAACGCCACCATCGAGGCGGCTCGCGCAGGCGACGCGGGCAAGGGGTTCGCCGTCGTCGCGAACGAGGTCAAGGAGCTCGCGCGCAAGACCGCGCAGGCCACCGGGGACATCACCGCACGCATCGAGGCCATCCAGGCCGACACCGCGGGTGCCGTCGCGGGGATCGGCGAGATCGGTGACGTCGTGCGCCGGATCAACGACTACCAGACCACCGTCGCCAGTGCGATCGAGGAGCAGACCTCCGTGACGCAGGAGATGAGCCGTTCGGTGACCGAGGTGGCGGCCGGCTCGAGCGAGATCGCCTCCACCATCGTCGACGTCGCGGCCGCTGCGACCCAGACCTCGATCGCGGTCGTCGAGAGCGAGGCCGCCGGCGCGGACCTGGCGCGGGTGAGCGGAGAGCTGCGCGGCCTCGTCGGGCAGTTCCGGATCTGAGGTTCCGCCGCAGACCATGGCGGGGCAGCCGGTGCTCGGCGTAGCGTCGTCCGATCAGCGATCACGCGACGACGAGGGCGGAACGACGATGAGCATGATGGCGGACATGATGAAGTCCATGCCGATGCCGGCGACGACGGGCATGGACATGTCGATGATGCAGGGCTGCATCGAGGCGTGCTCCGCGGCCTCCATGGCGGCGACGATGTGCGCGGACGCCGACGGCGCCGAGAACATGGGGCGATGTGCGTCCATGTGCATGAACACCGCGGACGTCGCCACGACGATGATGCGGATGATGATGCGCCCGAACGGCTACGACATGGGCGTGATGCGGTCGATGATGACGGCCTGCATGACCATGGGCGAGGCCTGCGCGGCCGAGTGCATGATGCACGCCGAGATGTCGGAGCACTGCCGGATCTGCGCGTCCGCCTGCACGGCGATGGTCGAGGCGTGCCGCTCGGCGATGGCCTCGATGCCTAGCTGACCACGGGACGCGCGGAGTACCACGCGCCCCCGAGGGCGACGACCTCCGCGACCAGGTGCACCGCGACGGGCTCCCCGATCGCGGGCGTCGCGCTGGTCGTCAGCTCGGCCACGCGGCCGTCCAGCAGGGCGACCGTGAGGGCGCCGGGCGCCTGGTGGGAGACGAGTCCGTCCTGCCACGCGCTGGGCGAGGCGACGGCGACGGCCTCCTGGATCGGCAGGAGGTCGATACGGGTACGGTTCGGCACGGTCTGCTCCATCGATGGTCTCGCGATGTGTCTGGATGGTCCGGACCGACGCCGCAGGGTTCACCGCGGGGAGGTCGATCACGGGCTGTGCCGCTGAGCGGCACGGGGGTCCCGCGGCGAGCTCCTCAGAGCTGCGGGGACCGGGACGACTGGGTCGTCAGTGACACATTCGACAGAGACACCGGCGCATCGACGGCACGGCGACGGACCCCGCGTGGAGCGGGGTCACGAGCACGGGCCGGGCGACGGGCATGCGACGAGTGTGAGACGGCGTCCACATGCTGTCAAGGCGTCTCACCTGTCGGACGCGTTCTGTCTCGCCGCTCATCCGGACGCAGAACGTCCGGAACCGGTCGTACGGTCGGGCGCATGACGACGACGATCCCCTGGGAACCGCCCCTCGCCGGCACCGAGCTCGACCACCTCGTCGGGGCCCTCGACAGGCTGCGCACGACGTTCCGCTGGAAGGCTGACGGGCTCGACCGCGCGGGCCTCGCCCAGCACGTGGGCGCCTCCGCCCTCACTCTCGGCGGGCTGCTCAAGCACCTCGCCGCGGTGGAGGACACCACGTTCAGCTGGAAGCTCGCGGGTCAGCACCCCGGTCCGATGTGGGACCCCGCGAGCTGGAGCGAGAACGACACCGAGATCCTCTCGGCCGTGCACGACACCCCCGAACAGCTCTATGCGGCCTGGGACGACGCCGTCGCCCGGTCGCGAGCCCGGCTCGACGGTGCTCTCGCCGAGGGCGGGCTGGACCAGGACGTGAACGACGGCGACGACCGCGGGAACCATGCCAGCCTGCGCCGCCTGCTCTTCGACCTGATCGAGGAGTACGGCCGGCACACCGGGCACGCCGACCTGCTGCGCGAGGTGGTCGACGGGCGCGTCGGCGAGGACCCCCCGAACGACTGGCGCCCGGTCTCCGGCTCGGCGCTCACGTGGATCAGACGGGGCTGACCTCGTCCGCGGCCGCGAGCATGCGCCGGCCCAGCGCGCCGACGCAGGCCCGCAGCTCCGGTCCACCCACCACCCGGAAGCCGACCGGGACGACGGCGAGCCGCTCCGCGTACCAGGGCGGGTTGCTCGTCGACCCCACCAGCCTCGACGTCGACCCGTCCACCGCCTCGACCCTGCCCAGGTCGCGCGGGAGCCACTGCTGCGCGCGGTGCGCGGGTGCCTGCAGGAGCACGTCGACGTCGAACTCCCACCCGACGGCCAGGTGCGCCTCGAGCTCGGCCACCGGGTCGAGGTCCTCGGGCGGCGTGAACGTCTCGTCGAGCAGCTCGACGCCCTCGACCCGGTCCACCCGGTACGCACGGCGGGCGTCCGACGACAGCGAGTGGCACAGCAGGTACCAGCGGCCGTGCCGCACGACCACCGCCCACGGGTCCACCACCGTCTGCCACGCGTTGCCGCCCTCCGAGCGGTAGGCCACCCGGACGCGCCGGTGCGCGGAGCAGGCCTGCACCAGGGCCGTCGCCGTCGTCGGGTCCGGCCGGGCGGCCCCGCGGTCGGGCGCGGGCGCGGTGGTCTCCCGGACCGCCTGCACGGGACCGGCCACCGCGGCAGGCAGCGACCGCACGATCTTGCTCAGGGCGGTCCCCACGGGCTGCGCCGGGTCGTCGGCGTCGTGGTGCCCGTCCAGCACCGCCATGACCAGCGCCAACGCCTCGGCCGCCGTGAGCATGAGGGGCGGCGGCCGGAGCCCACGACCGATCCGGTAGCCGCCGTACGGACCGCGCACCGACTCGATCGGGATGTCGGCGTCACGCAACGTGGCGACGTAGCGCCGCGCGGCCCGGTCCGAGACGCCGAGCCTGTCGGCGAGCCGGTCCGCGGTGATGCCGGGGCTGGCCTGGATGAGCTCGAGCGCCAGCAGCGCCCGGGCCGTGGGGTTCGCGTCGCCGACCATGCCGACCTCCGGTTCCGGACACAAGCCGTCCGGAACCGACCCTAGGCCGCGACCAGCGCCTCCGACGGCTGCTCCGCCGCGTGGCGCCAGAGCGCGACCGCGACCCAGACCAGCCACACGAACAGCAGCAGCCCGTAGATCGCATAGGCCCAGCCGAGCAGCGGTCGGAGCACCTCGGCGACGATCCCGAGCGCGCCGGTCGCCACGCCCAGCCAGGCGACCCCTGCCCCGAACATCCCCCGGAGCATCAGCAGCGAGATCAGCAGGATCCCGAGGGTCTGCAGCACCCCGATGACGGCCGGCACGTCGTTCAGTGCGATCAGCACCTCCGCGCCGGCGACGAACGGAGCCCGCTCGACCGCGGTACTCGCCTCAGCGAACTTGTCGCTGAGCACCACCATGGCCAACGACCCGTCACCCGTGGTCGGCCACGCGAACGACACCGCCCACGACGTCACCGCGATCAGACCGGCGATCGCCGCGAGGCTCCTGCTCTCGACGCGCAGCGCCACGGCCAGCGCCAGCGCCAGGAAGACGACCATCAGGAACAGGCTGGGCACCAACCAGAGCAGCTGCCGGACGATGTACTCGGTCCGGTGCGCGTCGACGAAAGCCAGCACGCTCGCGCCGTCCGACGTCGGGGGCGCGGTCGTCGTGGCGACGACGACCAGGGCGACGGCGTAGCAGGCGACCGCCAGTCCCGCGCAGAGTGCCCCGGCGCGGTAGAGCGGGCCCCACGTGTCGGCAGCCCGCTCCGCCCGGACCGGGGCTCCCGCGACGATCTCGCCCGTGTGCTGAACCATCAGCCACCCTCCCGACTCGCGCCGCCGCGGACCACACGGAACACCGGGTCGTGCTCGACGATCGCGTCGACGTCCTCCAGCGACGGGTCAGGGACGAGGCCCGACCTGGCCGCATCTCCAGGTTCTCGCTCGCGCGGTGACGTCACGTAGGGGCGAAGGTCCCCATGAGGCCAGCGCGCTCAGGTCCTATCGGTTCCAGCGCGCCACGACGGTGCTGGCCGACGAGCCGGCCGCCCCATCGTGCTGGTTCCAGGCGAGGTACCGGCCGCCGCACAGCGCCCCGGAGAACGCGCGGCCGACGTCGATCCTCGCCAGGTCGCCCGACAGCAGGTCGAGCACGTACGTGGGGACAGAGGTGCCGAGGCCCTGCGCGTCGGCCTCGGACCACTGAAGCCGGCCGTCGCACAGCGCGAGGGACGCCTCACGTCCCGACCCGTGCAGGGCGACCGTCCTCGCCGTTCGCGCACGGGTGTCGACGACGTAGAGCGTGCCCCCCGACTGTGCGGGCGTGGTCGCGACGAAGGCCAGGACGTCTCCGTCGGCGACGAGCTGGACGAGCGCGGACCCAGGAGCCCCGGACCGGCGGACGACCACCTGCGGCTGCTCCCCGTCGACCACCCGCTCGACCGACGCCTCGCCGGGCGGCACGGCGGGATCGTGGAACTCCGACCGGACGACGACGACGCCCGCCGACGAGTCGGTGGGCTGGGAGACCCCGGTCGCGACCATGACCAGAGGCCCGCTGCCGTCAGCCGCGCGGGAGAAGACATCCATGTGGCCGGACGCTCCCGCCGCCCAGTAGACGCGCCCGAGCGAGACGGTCGTCCACCCCGCCATGTCGGAACCGCCGTCGCCGACCTCCTCCGCACGCGCGACCAGGGTGGCGCGACCGTCCGCGCCCGCCGCGAAGACCCGCCACCTCGGCGTGCCGACCTGGGTGCTGTCCGTCTCCAGCCACGCCGCGACCCCATCAGCCACCGACGCGCCGAACGCCTGCCGCGGGTGGTCCCCCGCGATCGGCCGTGCCGCCACGAAGGGCGTGAACGCTGCCCCGTCGAGTGAGCCCATGGTGGTGGGCGCGGTCAGCCACGGGCCGTCGTCGAACGAGTCCGCCGGCACCTGAGCTACCACCGCCCGCCCGTCCGCCCTCAGCCGCAGCGGGATCAGGTACCCGTCGTCGACACCGCCGGACGGGACCGTGTAGACGACCTCGTAGTCGGTCCCGGGCACGGCGAGGCGCGCGGCGGCGACGTCGATCGGGTCGCTCGCCACCGGGCTGCCGTCCGCCCACCGCAGGAGCCCGTCCACCGCGACGGGCCCGACCGTCGCGTCGCGCGTCGGCGCGCCCACCGGCGCTGCTGCCGGCTGTGCCGGGCTCGAGCAGCCGGCCAGGGCCACCACGACGACGATCGCGCTCACACCACGCACACCTCCTCGGCGACTGCGCTCGGCGACCACACCGGAAGTGTCCAGCGATTCCGTGCTCGACGAGGCGCGTTCAGGCTCACAGTTCGGTCACGGGCACCCCGTCGTGAGCGACCAGATGGCGCGGACCGCCGACCGCTGAGCACGCCCGTCCGCCTCTGTGGGGTTCCACCCTGCGGCCGCGGACGTACGCAGCGCGCTTGAATGAGGCATGGCCCCGGACAGCTCCCCCGCCGTCGAGCTCGAGGTCGGGTCCCGCACCGTGCGGCTCTCCCACCCCGACCGCGTCTACTTCCCCGCCAACGGGGCGACGAAGCTCGACCTCGCCAACTACTACCTCGCCGTGGGCGACGGCATCGTGCGTGCGCTGTACGAGCGGCCCTGCATGCTGCACCGCTACCCCACGGGTGTGGCCGGGGAGAAGGTGCACCAGAAGCGGTTGCCGCGCGGGGCTCCGCCGTGGATGGAGACGGTGGAGGTCTACTTCCCACGCTACGGCCGCACCGCTGACGAGCTGTGCGTGACCGAGCTGGCCCACGTGATCTGGGCGGTGCAGATGTCGACCGTCGAGTTCCACCCGTGGAACAGCCGCCGGGCCGACACCGAACGCCCCGACGAGTGGCGCATCGACCTGGACCCGATGCCGGACTGCCCCTTCGACCGGGTGCGGCGGGTCGCGCACGTGGCGCACGAGGTCCTGGACGAGCTGGGCGCTGTCGGCTGGCCGAAGACCTCCGGCGGCTCCGGCCTGCACGTCTACGTCCGGATCGCGCCCGAGCACGGGTTCGCGGACGTGCGACGAGCGGCGCTCGCCTTCGCGCGGGAGGTGGAGCGCCGTGCACCCGACGACGTCACGACCGCGTGGTGGCGGCGCGACCGGGACCCGTCGCTCGTGTTCGTCGACTACAACCAGAATGCCCGCGACCACACCATCGCCTCGGCCTACTCGGTCCGCGGTACCCCGGACGCCACCGTGTCGACGCCCCTGCGCTGGGACGAGATCGACGACGTCGATCCCCGCGACTGCACCCTGCGCACGGTCCCCGCGCGCTACGCCGAGCTCGGCGACCTCCACGCCGGCATCGATGACGCGGTCTTCGACCTGGCGCCGCTGCTGCGCTGGGCTGAACGCGACGAGCGCGACGGCGCCCCGGCGCCCCCCGAGAGCGACTGAAGAGGCTCGAGTACGGCCCCGGCATCACGACGCGTCACGAACCTGACGCCGACCGCTCTTCGATCCAGTGCTAGATCCAGTGCTGGTAGGGCGGATCACGTTCTCGACTGCGGGCCGCGTACTCCCGTTGTTCGTCATGCAGGTTGGGCAGTACTGCGTCGTTGTCGGGATCGTCGAGCTGTTCCTCGCCTCACGCGACCGTGCGATCGCTACCTACCGCGGCGGGGTGTGAGACGCCGAGACTCCGCGCCGACCGTCCGTTGGCCGCCGGCGGGGCTACATCAACCCCGACTCGTAGGCGAAGACGACGAGCTGCGCCCGGTCGCGTGCCGCCGTCTTCATCATGGCGCGGTTGACGTGCGTCTTGGCCGTCGCGGGGCTGATGTAGAGCTGTTCCGCGATCTCGGTGTTCGACAGCCCGCGCGCAACCAGGACAGTGATCTCACGCTCGCGGTCCGTCAGGTCGTCGATCCCCGGACGAGGTCTCGAGGGTGGGGCGCTCGCGATCTGCTCGATCACCGCACGGGTCGCTGCGGGCGACAGGAGCTGCTCACCGTCGGCGACCGTGCGGATCGCGGAGAGGAGCGATGCGGGGTCGGTCCCCTTGCCGAGGAAGCCTGAGGCGCCTGCTCGGATCGCCTCCAGGACGAGCTCGTCGGTCTCGAACGTCGTGAGGATCAGCACCTTGACGCCCGCCAGCGCCTCGTCGTTGGTGATGAGACGGGTCGCGGCTATCCCGTCCAGGCCAGGCATGCGGATGTCCATCAGCACGAGGTCGGCGCGTGTCGCCCTGGTGCGGTCGACCGCCTCCCGACCGGTCGATGCCTCGCCGACCACCTCGATGTCGTCGGTCGAGTCGAGCAGCAGCCGGAACGTCGCCCGCAGCAGCTCCTGGTCGTCGGCCAGCAGCACACGAATGGTCACGACGTCGATCCTTCCTCGTCCGCACCGCCGGCGCGGACCGAGTCGTAGGGCAGCGTGGCGTGCACCCGGAACGACGGTCCGGGGATCGCGCCGGTCACCAGCGTGCCGCCCGCAGCCGTGGCACGCTCTCGCATGCCGATCAGCCCGTGACGGGTGCCAGGCGCCGTCGAGTGGCCGTTCGTCGAGGGAAGCGCGTTCGTGATCTCGAGCTCGAGCGACGTCGGCGACCACCGCAGGCTCAGGCGGATCGTCGCGCCGGGTGCGTGCTTGGTCGCATTGGTGAGCGACTCCTGGACGATGCGGTACGCCGCGAGATCGGACATCTCGCTGAGCTCTCGGGAGGCACCGTCCGTGGTGACCTCGACGCTCGTCCCGGCTGAGACGAACGAGCCGACGAGGTCGTCCAGCTGCGCGAGGCCGGGTGCCGGCGCCCGGGACTCGGCTGCCGTGCCGTCGTCACGCCGGAGCAGTCCGATCGTGGCGTGGAGGTCCTCGATGGCACGAGTCGTGTGGTTGGTGATGTCGCGCAGCGCACTCGCAGCCGCGCCCGGGTTCGTCTGCAGAAGGTACTCCGCGACGCCGGCTTGAGCGTTGACCAGCGTGAGGTTGTGCGCCAGAACGTCGTGCAGCTCGCGCGCGATCCGCAGCCGCTCGTCGAGGACGGCACGGTCGGTGAGCTCGGCACGCTCGGCCTGCTGACGGCGCACCCGTTCCCGCCTGGCGGTCACGATCGAACCGATGCCCGTGCCCGTCAGCACCAGGTAGAACATGACGAGGTCGGCGAGCAGGAAGTCCGTAGGACTCGTCAGGAAGCTGACCGCGAACAGGATCGCGCCGGCGGCCGCGCCGGCGATCCACCCGAAGCGCAGGGGCACGCGCGAGGCAAGCGTGTACGCCGCAATCACTGTGGCGATCGGAGCCGGCTGGTAGGCACCCATGCCGATCGACAGCTCAGCGACCGACGTCGGGACCGCGAGGAAGGCGATGATGCACGCGTCTGCGACGACGGTCCCCACCAGCGCGACCAGGGGTCGGTAGGTCCGGATCAGCAGGGGCGCCCAGGCGACGAGCGTGAGGGTCAGCAGGGCGGCGCTCGGCCGCACCGCGTGACCCGTGCGGACCCACGCGGTTGTGAGCATCGTGGCGAGTGCGACGGCGTTCAAGAGCCACCCCGCCGGGGTGGGTCGACCTCCGCGCCCCGCCCTCGCGAGCGCCCTGGCACCCCCGACGAGACCCCTCGAGTCACTTCTCACGTCAGCATCTGCCTCTCACGGTCGACGTCGGTTCAGCATGACCAGTGCGTGCCTCGGACCACGACATAACCGCGGGAGGTCGAGGCGTCCAGTGTGTCGGTAGGCGAAAGCGTGGGAGCCGTCGCCTGTGGCGACAGCTCCCAGACGTCGACCCCGGGGGGTCAGACGCTCGCAGCCTCGAGCTCACGCTCGTTCAGGCCGACGTCGAGTGCGTGTCCCTCGGTGTCGACCCGGGGTAGCACCTTGTCGAGCGACCGGGGAATCCACCATGCCGACTGGCCGAGCAGAGACATCGCGGCCGGCATGAGGATCAGCCGGACGATGAAGGCGTCGGCCAGAACGCCGACGAACAGCCCGAACGCGATCGACGCGGCGATGCTGAATGTCGACGAGGCGAACCCGGCGAACACGACCGCCATGATCGTCGCTGCGGCGACGAGTACCGGGGCTGCACGGGAGAAGCCCTCGACGATGGCGTCCTTCGGCGCCGACCCGCGGTCGTGCATCTCCTTGATCCGGGAGACGAGGAATACCTGGTAGTCCATGGCGAGGCCGAACAGCACCCCGACGAGGAGGATCGGCAGGAGGCTCATCATCGGGTCACCCTGAGGCGCCTGGATCAGGGGGAAGTTCCAGCCCCACTGGAAGACGGCCGTGCTCGCACCGAACGAGGCGAGGAGCGACAGCAGGTAACCCGCGGTGGCGATGACCGGGATGAGGATCGAGCGGAACATCAGGATGAGCAGAGCCATCGAGATCAGGACGATGACGATGACGTACTTGATGAGTGCCGTGTTGAGAGCGGCCGTCTGATCGATGCCGATGGCGGCCTCACCCGTGACCTCGAGAGTGACCCCCGGCCCCATCGAGTCGCCGTTCTCGCGGAGCTCGTGGACGAGGTTCGTCGTGGAGTCGTCGATCGGACCGCCTGTTGGGATCAGCGTGAAGCGGGCGACGTCGCCGCGGTCGTTGAGCTCGGCGGTCGTCACCGAGGCGACCCCGGGAAGTGCGGCGAGCGTGTTCTCGAGCGACTGGGTGCTGCTGGCGACGTTCTCACCGTCGGCCAGGACGATGATCGGGCTCTGGATGCCGCCGAACTCGTCGACGATGAGGTTGTAGGCGGTGCGTTCGGTGGACTCGGGGTCGGCGCCACCAGGGACGTGAAAGGCGGTCTTCATGGACAGGACCGGCAGTGCGGCAACGACGAGCACTGCGATTCCCCCGACCAGAGAGAGGAGGGGTCGCTTGACGACGAAGGCGCCCCATCGACGCAGGAAGGTGCGCTTGCTCGCGCTCTCGTCGGTCCAGAGCCGTCCGTCGGCGAGGTCCTTGCGGTGCTTCTTGGACAACGCCTTCAGACCCATGGTCTTGAGCAGGACGGGGAGCAGCGTCAGCGACAGGAGGACGGCGACGAGGACGGCGAACGCCGCAGCGATGCCCATCTGTGTGATGAACCCGATCTTGGCGACCATGAGTGCCACCAGAGCCACGATCACCGTGGCGCCCGCGAACACGACGGCGGTCCCGGCAGTCCCGGTGGCGCGGGCGATGGCGTCGGTAACCGTCCTTCCGGAGCGGAGCTCCTGCTGGAAGCGGGAGACGATGAAGAGGCCGTAGTCGATGCCGACAGCCAGGCCGAGCATCGACGCCAGGATGATCGTGTTCGCGCCGATCGGGTTGATCGAGCCGTACGCGAACACTCCGAGGATGCCGACCCCGACGCCGAACGCGGCAACCAGGAGGTTGGCGCCGGCAGCGCGCAACGACCCGAAGGTGAGCAGGAGGACGAGGAACGCCGCGAGCACGCCGAGCATCTCGCCGACACCCTGTTCGGGAGCGCCGAGCGGAACGAGATTGCCGCCGAGCTCGACGCCGAGGTCGTCCGGTGCCGACTCCTGGAGAGCGAGCGCTGCGTCGTACGAGGTCTCCTGCGCATCCTCGTCGAGGCCCACGAAGGACAGCGTCGACACTGCGAGGCTCCCGTCAGCCGAGACGTAGGGGGTCTGGGGGTCGAGCGGGTCGCTGATCGACTCGAGACCGGGGAGCGACGCGGCGTCGTTCAACACGGCGTGGATCTGAGCCGCGACGGCGGGGTCGGTGACCGTGCCGGAGTCGGGGTGGAACACGAGCTGCAGGCTCTGCGAACCCTCGGTCGGCGTGCCGCCCGGGAACTCCTGGGACATGCGCTCGAGCGTCTGCGTGGCGCGAGATGAGGGGATGCTGTCCTCGGAGGACTCGCCCATTCCGTTGGCACCGAGGATGCCTGTGAGACCGGCGAAGACAGCGATCCATGCGATCACCACCACCGCTCGGTGACGGGCACTGAAGCGCCCGAGCTGTGCGAGGAACGTTGACATGGATCTCAACTCCCGTGGAAAGGTTCAGGTTGACGTCGTCAATCGTCGCGACGCCGCCCTGCGGGCGAATCGGCCGGATGGCGCGACCCGACTACCGCATCGGCGGTATTTCACGGGTCGCGATCTACAACCTGGCGCGCCCGCGTGTTCGCACCGTGCGATCCCTCACCGGGCTCATCGACGAGGTCGTCGTCGACTGACGACAAGAGAGGCCCTCTCGCTCTGCTGAGCGAAAGGGCCTCTGACCTGCAACTTCGTTTGTAGCGGGGGCAGGATTTGAACCTGCGACCTCTGGGTTATGAGCCCAGCGAGCTACCGAGCTGCTCCACCCCGCGTCGGTGAGTACAACTT
>NZ_JBFUHU010000049.1:0-14595 GCF_056402235.1 Cellulomonas sp. P4_B5_2 | reverse complement strand
CGCCCGGGAGGGGCCGCCACCTGCACGCGACCGCCGCGGGCAGCGGCCAGCAGCTGGGCGCCGAGGCAGATGCCGAGCGTCGGGAYGCCCTGGGCGCTCGCGTCGGCCAGCAGCACGCGCAGCGCGGGGAGCCACGGGGCTGTGGCGTCGTCGTAGGCGGACATGTGGCCGCCGAGCACGACGAGACCGTCGCCGACCTCGTCGGCCGCGGGAACGCTCTCACCGGCGAAGGCCGCAACGACGCGCACGTCGACGTCCAGCCACTCGCCGAAGCGGTCGAGCGGGACGTCGGGGGAGCTCTGGATCACGGTGACGACCGGTCGGGGGCCACCGGAGAAGGGGAGGGTCACGCGCAGACGGTACCCCTGCACTACCGGAATCCTGCAAGAAACGACCGTCCGGTCTGTCCCGGTCTGTCCCGGTCGGCCACCTTTGCCGACCGGATGAACCTGTCACGCGTGCGCGTCATCGCACTCGAACCAACCCCGCATTCACCCAGCGAACTCCCAGGATCCGGGCGGAGAATCGGAGGATGTCCACACCCCCGGAGGCACGTCTGCTCGTCGTCGACGACGAGCCGAACATCCGCGAGCTGCTCGCCACGTCGCTGCGGTTCGCCGGCTTCGAGGTGTTCGCGGCCGCCGACGGAGGCTCCGCGCTGCGCCTCGCCCGCGAGGTGGAGCCCGACCTGGTGGTGCTCGACGTCATGCTCCCCGACATGGACGGGTTCACGGTCACCCGCCGCCTGCGGGAGAAGGGCCAGCACGTCCCCGTCCTGTTCCTCACCGCCCGCGACGACACGGCCGACAAGGTCCAGGGCCTGACGGTGGGCGGCGACGACTACGTCACCAAGCCGTTCAGCCTGGAGGAGGTCGTCGCCCGGATCCGCGCGGTCCTGCGGCGCACCCGGCCGGGTCTCGACGACGACGGCAGCGTGCTGCGGTACGCGGACCTCGAGCTCGACGAGGACTCCCACGAGGTGGTCCGCGCCGGCCATCCCGTCGACCTGTCCCCCACCGAGTTCAAGCTGCTGCGCTACCTCATGCTYAACCCCGGCCGCGTGCTGTCGAAGTCGCAGATCCTCGACCACGTCTGGCAGTACGACTGGGGCGGCGACGCCAACATCGTCGAGTCCTACATCTCCTACCTGCGCCGCAAGATCGACCAGATCGACGGTGCGGACGGCACCCGGCTGCCCCCGCTCATCCACACCAAGCGCGGCGTGGGCTACCTGCTGCGCGAGTCGACGTGAGCACGGACACGACAACCACCGACCCTGCGCCCGCGTCGGCGTCCGCCGAGGCCACACCCGGTCCGCGGCCGCTGGCCACGCTCCGGGACCGCTGGGCGGGCGTCCCGCTGGTCACCCGCCTCGTCGGCATCGTCACGGTCCTGCTCGCGTTCGGGCTGGTGCTCGCCGGGGCGACCAGCGCGGCGCTGCTCGAGGGCACGCTCGTGGGCCAGGTCGACAAGAAGCTGCAGACCGAGGGCACGCAGGTGGCCGAGCAGCGGCTCAGCCAGCTCGACCTCACCGGCAACCCGTTCTACACGCCCAGCGACTACTACCTGCGCTACGCGGTGGACAACGACGAGCTGCCGATCCTCTCGGAGACGACCCGCGACCAGTACGGCACGCCGAAGGTGCCGTCCCTGAGCATCGACCAGGCGACCGCCCGCCACGGCGACCCGTTCACCGTCCCCTCCACGCAGCCGGGCTCGCAGTGGCGCGTCGTCGCGTACAACTTCTCGATGCGCGACGGGAGCGTCGGCACCGCGGTCATCGCGCTCCCGCTCGGGGACATCCAGCGCACCGTGAAGCACATGACCCTCGTCCTGCTGCTCAGCGGCCTCGGGATCGTCCTGCTCGGTGCCGCGGCCGGCGCGTGGGCGGTCCGACGCTCGCTGAAGCCGCTGCGCGAGATCGAGACGACGGCCGCGGCGATCGCCGCCGGGGACCTGTCGCAGCGCGTCGCCCCGGGTCCCGAGCACACCGAGGTCGGACGGCTCAGCGCCGCACTGAACGGCATGCTCGCGCAGATCGAGCTGGCGTTCGGTGCTCAGAGCGCCTCCGAGGCCCGCATGCGCCGGTTCGTCGCCGACGCCTCCCACGAGCTCCGCACCCCCCTGGCCACCATCCGCGGCTACGGCGAGCTGTACCGGATGGGCGCCCTGACCACGACCGACCAGGTGGACGACACCCTGCGCCGCATCGAGCAGTCGGCGATCCGGATGGGTGCGCTCGTCGAGGACCTGCTCGCGCTCGCGCGCGTCGACGAGGGCCGCCCCATGCACACGGGACCCGTGGACCTCACCGTGCTCGCCGCCGACGCGGTCAGCGACCTGCACGCCCTCGACCCGTCCCGGCCCACCCGGCTGGTCCCGCTGGTCGACGGCGCCGCGGGTGCGCCCTGCATCGTGGACGGCGAGGAGTCGCGGCTACGGCAGGTGCTGGCCAACCTCGTCGGCAACGCGGTCCAGCACACCCCGCCCGGCACCCCCGTCGAGATCGCCGTCGGGACCCTACCGACCGGCGAGGGCGCGTTCGAGGTGCGCGACCACGGCCCGGGCATCGACCCGGAGCACGCCGCCCGGGTGTTCGAGCGGTTCTACCGGGTGGACGCAAGCCGAGGGCGCGACTCCGGTGGCGCGGGCCTCGGCATGGCCATCGTCGCCGCGATCGTCGACGCGCACGGCGGGTCGGTGCACCTGGAGCAGACACCCGGAGGGGGGACGACGGTCCGTGTCACGCTGCCGGCCCCGACCCCCGAGTCACAGCCCTGAGGGCTACCATGGCGGGTTCCTACCGTCGGATGAAGGCTGATTCATGGGCGTCCATGACGCACCGCAGTGGTTGTTGTCCGCGTTCGTACGCAGCGCCGTCGGCGCCGGCGCCACCGCCTCGACCGAGCAGATCCGCGACGCCGGCCAGGCGCTGGTGGACCGATGGGGCTCGCCCGGACGGTCGTTCCACAACCTGAAGCACCTGGTCGACGTGCTGAGCCGGGTCGACGAGCTGGTCGAGGAGACCCACCAGCCCGACGTCGTGCGACTGGCGGCCTGGTACCACGGCGCCATCTTCGACGCCGCCGACCGCAAGGCCTACGCCAACCGCGGCGGCGAGGACGAGATCGCCAGCGCGCGGCTCGCCTTCGACGAGCTGATCGCCCTCGGCGTGCCGGAGCCGCGCGCCCAGCGCGTGCACGACCTGGTCGTCGCCCTGGTCCGGCACGCCCCCAACCCGTCGGACTTCGACTGCGCGGTGCTCTGCGACGCGGACCTCGCGATGCTCGCCACCGAGCCGCAGAAGTACAAGGCCTACGTCCACGACATCCGCACCGAGTACGCGCACCTGCCGGTCGAGGACTACCTGCGCGCCCGCGTCCGGATCCTGCACAAGCTCCTGGCCCGCCCGTCCCTGTTCGTCAGCCCGCTCGGGGCCGCCTGGGAGGAGCCGGCACGGCAGAACCTGTCCGGCGAGCTGCAGCGGCTGGAGAAGGAGCTCCGCGCGATCGACGCGGAGGCTGCGTCCGCCGCCGCGGAGGCCGCGGCCGCGAGCACTGCCGCCTCGGACAGTGCCTCGAGCGCGTCCTCGAACGCTTCCGCGACCGCCGAGCGCGGCACCGAGGACTCGAACGCGGCTCGCTCCTGACCGTGCCGCGTGGCGGGCGCCGCGAGTGCGTCCTCGCACGTCACCGCGAACACCGAGGACTCGAGCGCGGCGCGCTCCTGACCGCCGCCTGATCGTGCTGCGCCCCGGGGTGCTGCGCGACGTCGTCGAGCGCCTCGCCGGGCGGGCCGCGTAGTACGCTGTGGGAGCGCTCTCGCGTGCCTCCGTTCTGCTGGTCCTTGGTCGGGCTGCGAATGTGTGTGACTGGGAGCTGGTCGGTCCCGGACCGGGGTGCAGCGGCACCCCGGCCGGGGACGGACCGCGGGCGCCCGTCGAGCCGCCCACAGCCCGCCGCTGCGCGCCCTCTCCCCCGGCTTGCGCTCTCCCGGCCCACCCGGCCCCCCTCCCTCCTAGCGTCCTCGACCAGGAGCCGGGACCACCCGGCGTGGACGACGGAGGTCGCATGAGCAGGTACGAGGTCGACAGCGCACAGGTCGCGACGGCGGCGGCGAGCGTCCAGGCGCGTGCGGGCGCGATCCGCAGCGAGGTCGCCGCGATGCACCGCCAGCTCGCTGACCTGCAGGGCTCGTGGCGGGGCGCCGCAGCGACCGCGTTCTCCGGCGTGCTGGCCGACTGGTCGGCCACGGAGGCACGGCTCGACGCGTCGCTGGAGCAGATCGTGGCCGCGATGCAGTCGGCGGCGCGCACCTACGCGGAGGCCGAGTCGCAGGCGTCCCGGCTGTTCAGCGTGTGAGGACCGCCCTCCCGTGCCTACGCTCGGGCCGTGACGGTGCTGGTGGACCCCCCGATGTGGCCGAACCACGGCATGCTCTGGGGCCATCTGGTCAGCGACTCGTCGTTGGAGGAGCTGCACGCCTTCGCGGCCCGGGCGGGGATCCCGCCGCGAGGGTTCGACCTCGACCACTACGACGTGCCGGACCAGCGGATCGAGGAGCTGGTGGCGCTCGGCGCCGAGCTGGTGAGCGCCAAGGAGCTGATCCGGCGGCTGCGGGCATCGGGGCTGCGGGTGCCCGCCCGGGACCGCGGTCGGCACCGGTAGGCCGCGGGCGGAGCTCCTCAGAGTCCCTGCCGCAGGGCCTCCACCCAGCCACCGGTCGCCGTGATGTCGGCCCCGGCGGTGCCCGCCTCGGCGGTGCAGCCGAAGCCGACCACCCAGGACCCGTCCTCGAGCTCGACCTGGCCCAGCATCATCGGCGAGGGCAGCCCGGCGAGCATGCTGCCGAGCGCGCCCGCCGAGAGTCGCCACACCTCTCCCGCGATCGGTGCACCCGCGCCGGGTCCCACGCGCAGCAGGCCGGGCTTGCGGGGCTGGGTGTCGAGGGCGACCAGGCGGTAGGCGTCCGAGGTCCGGACCGGCCGGCCGAACCGGGCGCCGAGCTCCTCCAGCTCACGGTTCAGGGGCTGGCCGCGCAGGTGGGCGCCGACGACGAGGACGTCGACGCCGGCCTCGACCAGCGGGGCGCTCTCGACTCCCAGCATCCGCGCCGCGAGGTCCACGGCCAGCTGGTCGTCGAACGCGCGCGACACCAGCGTGACCCCGAACGGTCCCCCGTCCGCGGTGCCGGCGGGGATCGCGACGGCGGCCATGTCGAGGAGGTTGACGAAGTTCGTGTAGGTGCCGAGCCGGCGGTTGATGGCCATCGGGTCCGCCTGCACCGCCGCGATGGTCGGGTGCTCGGTGGTCGTCGGCAGCAGGAGCAGGTCGCAGCCGTCCAGCACCGCGTCGGCCTCCACCTTGGCGACCGCCAGCCGGGCCCGGTCGCGGACGTACGCGTGGGCGGGGGTGTCGCGGCCGGCCAGGATGATCGAGCGCACCGTCGGGTCGGCGTCGGGTGCGTCGGCGAGGAACGCGCCCACCGCCTCGTACCGCTCGGCCACGATCGCGCCGTCGTAGAGCAGCCGGGCGGCGGACAGCATGCCGGAGATGTCCACGCGCCTGACCTGCGCACCGACGGCCCGGACGGCGACCACCGCGGCGTCGAACGCTGCTCGCCAGCCGGGCGAGAGCGATGCGAGGTCCTCGTCGCGCGGCACGGCGACCACCGGCACCGAACGCAGTCCCAGCCGCACGCCCGCCGGCCAGGGGCGACGCACGGGATCCAGCGGGTCGGCACCGGTCATCGTGCGGGTGGCCAGCACGCCGAGCTCCAGGTCGCGGGTGAACGTGGTGACCACGTCGTAGTTCCGGYAGGCCGGCACCACCCCTGTCGTCGGCACGAGACCGAGGGTCGTCTTGATGCCGACCAGGCCCCCGAAGGCCGCCGGCACGCGGCCGGACCCGGCGGTGTCGGTACCGATCCCGATGTCGGCGATGCCGAGCGCGACCGCGACGGCCGACCCGGAGCTGGACCCCCCGGAGACGCGCTCGGGCAGGGTCGCGTGCCGGACCGCGCCGTAGGGGCTGCGGACTCCGACCAGCCCGGTGGCGAACTGGTCGAGGTTGGTCTTTCCGAGCACGACGGCACCCGCGTCGACCAGGGCCTGGATCGCGGGCGCGGTGACGGTCGCGGGCCCCGGCCTGCCTGCGGGCTCCGTGGCGTAGGACGGGCACGCGGCCGTCGTCGGGACCCCCGCGACGTCGATGTTGTCCTTGACCGCCACCGTGCGCCCTGCGAGCGGGAGCACGGCACCGGCTGCGCGGCGGGCATCGATCTCCCGGGCGGCGTCGAGCGCCACGGCTTCCGGGAGGAGAGTGATCCAGACCTCCGGCCGGTCGACCTCGGCGATCCGGGCGTAGGCGGCGCGGACGCGTGCCTCGGCCACCCCGACAGCTGTCGACACCCGCATCTCGCTCGCCACGCCGTCCATCGTCGTCCCCGTCACGCACCCACCGCCAAGATCGCGAGCGGCGCGCCGGGGCCGACGTGCTGACCCGGCTGGACGAGCACCTTGAGGACCGTGCCGTCCGACGGGGCGACCACGCCGAGCTCGAGCTTCATGGCCTCGAGCGCGACGATCAGGTCGCCCTCCTTGACCTGCTCACCGGCCTGGGCCTCGATCCGCCAGACGCTGCCGACCATCGGCGCCTCGACCAGCACGCACCCGTCGAGCAGCTCGATCTCGCCCGGTCCCGCGGCGACGTCACCGGCGTGCGCAGGCTCCCCGTCGTCGGTGGAGTCGAGCTCGCCCGCGAGCGCCCAGGCGGCGCGCTCGTCGGCGAAGGCGGCTGCCTGGCGGGCCTGGAACTCGGCGATGTCGTCGGCGTGCTCCGCCAGGAGCTCCAGGTGCTCGCGGTAGGAGAACGTGCCGTGCTCGACCTCGACGTCCAGGCGCCCGGCGGCGAACGCGTCACGCTGGGCCAGCAGCTCGTCGGCCGCGACCGGGTGCCAGACGACCCGGTCGAAGAACCGGAGCAACCAGGGCTTGCCGGGTTCGAAGACCCCGCGCTGCCGGTGCCCGGACCAGATGGGCACGGTCCGGCCGACCAGCTGGTAGCCGCCGGGCGAGTCCATGCCGTAGACGCACAGGTACTGGCCGCCGAGGCCGACGGTGTCCGCGGCGGTCCAGGTGCGCGCCGGGTTGTACTTGGTGGTCATCAGGCGGTGCCGCGGGTCCAGCGGGACGGCCAGCGGGGCGCCGAGGTAGACGTCCCCGAGGCCGAGCACCAGGTACTCGGCGGCCATCATCGTGGCGAACACGTCGTCGGTGGAGGGCAGGCCGTTGACCCGGCGGACGAACTCGATGTTCGACGGCAGCCACGGTGCCTCCGGGCGGACTCCGGCCTGGTAGCGGGCGACCGCCTCGGCGATCACCGGGTCGTCGAACGACAGCGGCAGGTGGATGCGGCGGCTCGGCACGACGAGGTCCTCCGTGGCGGGCAGCGACGCCTCGAGCCCGACCAGGACGTCGACGAGCGCGTGCACCGAGATCACCGACGGGTCGACGTGCACGTGCAGGCTGCGGACTCCGGGGGTGATGTCGATGACGCCCGGGGTGCCCGACAGAGCCTCGCCCAGGGCGTGCACGCGCATCCGCAGACCGAGGTCGAGCACCATCGGGCCGTACTCGACGAGCACGTTGTCGTCGCCACCGCGCAGGTAGACCACGTCGGGCGTGCCCGGGACCCGGGCGAGGACGCCGTCGTCGCCGTCGGGACCCGTGAGCACGTCAGGCCCGAGGTGCGCGGACGCGCGGAGGGCGTCGTCGGTGCGCAGGGCGTCCGCGGTCGCGTCGGGAACGGGCACCAGCCGGACGGTGTCGCCGGGCCGGATCTGGCCCATCTTCCAGCGGTGCCCGACCACCACGGTCAGCGGGCAGGCGAACCCGCCGAGGCTGGGGCCGTCGGGGCCGAGCAGGATCGGGGTGTCGCCGGAGACGTTCAGGGCGCCCACCGAGTACGGGTTGTCGTGCAGGTTCGACGGGTGCAGGCCCGCCTCGCCGCCGTCGGGTCGCGCCCACTGCGGCTTCGGGCCGGTCAGCCGGATGCCCGTGCGGTTGGCGTGCGTCTGCACCTGCCACGTGGAGGCGTAGAACATCTCCATGTCCGCGGGCGTGAAGTACGCCGGCGCCGGCTGCGGTCCCTCCTGGACCGCCACCTCCCACTCGTGCACCAGCTGCGGCCGGACGTCCTCCGGCACGACCACCGGATCGGGTCCGTCGGGGACGCCCGGCACGAGCGTGTCGCCGACGACGAGCGCCCGGCCGGTGTACCCGCCGAAGCCGCCCATGGAGAAGGTCGACGCCGAGCCGAGGTAGAGCGGCACGTCCAGCCCACCACGCAGCAGGACGTAGGTGCGCAGGCCCGCATCGAACGGAGCCCCGACGTCGAGCACGGCGCCGGCGGGGACGGTCACGGGCTCCCACTGCGGCACCGCGAGGCCGTCGACCGTCACGGGCGCCGGCGCGCCGGTCACGCAGACGACGGTCTCGTGGCTGAACCGCAGGCGCGGGCCGGTCAGCGTGCACTCCAGCCCGGGCGCACCCTCGGGGTTGCCCAGCGCGCGGTTGCCCAGCCGGAACGAGAGGTCGTCCATGGGCCCCGAGGGCGAGATGCCGACGTCCCAGAACCCGAGCCTGCCCGGCCAGTCCTGCACGGTCGTCATCACGCCCGGCCGGACGACGTCGATGTACGGCTCGTCGTCGGTGACGCCCGCGAGCGTGCCCGTGGTGTGCTCCGCGGCCAGCACGTCGGGCTGCCGGACCGCCTCGCGCAGGAGAGGAAGGTTCGTCTGCACCCCGGTGAACCGGGTGGCCGCGAGCGCGCGGGCCGACGCCGCGAACGCAGCCGGACGGTCCGCCGCGTGCACGATCACCTTGGCCAGCATCGGGTCGTAGTGGCTGGTGACCTGCTGCCCGGTCTCGGCCCACGCGTCGACGCGCACCCCGGGGTCGTCGGGGTAGATCACCTCCGTGAGCAGACCGGCGCTCGGCTGGTAGTCCTTGCGCGGGTCCTCCGCGTAGACCCGGACCTCGACGGCGTGGCCCTGGATCGCCGGGCCGTCGTCCGGGACCTCGTCCAGGAACGAGACGTCGCCCTGGGCCAGCTGCAGCATCCAGGCCACCAGGTCGACGCGCGTCACGGCCTCGGTCACCGGGTGCTCGACCTGCAGACGCGTGTTGACCTCGAGGAACGACGCCTCGCCGCGGTCCACGTCGTACACGTACTCGACCGTCCCCGCCGACCGGTACGCCACGGACGCCGTCAGCGCGCGGGCCGACTCGTGCAGCATCGACCGGACGTCGTCGGGAAGGGCCGGCGCCGGTGCCTCCTCGACCACCTTCTGGTTGCGCCGCTGCAGCGAGCAGTCGCGGTCGCCCAGGCTGACCACGCGGCCCAGCCCGTCGCCGAACACCTGCACCTCCAGGTGCCGCGCGCGGGACACGAACCGCTCGAGGAACACCCCGGCGCTGCCGAAGCTCGCCGCCGCCAGGCGCTGCACGCGGTCGAACGCGGCCACCAGCTGGTCGGCGTCGGCACAGGCCTGCATGCCGATCCCCCCGCCACCGCCCACGGCCTTGACCATGACGGGATAGCCGACGACGGACGCGGCCGTGAGCGCCTCCTCGACCGACCCCAGCAGCCCGCTGCCCGCGACCAGTGGAACGCCCGCCGCGGCCGCCGCCTCGCGCGCCCGGTGCTTGTCGCCGAACACCGACAGCTGCGCGGGCGTCGGCCCGACGAACGCGAGCCCCGCTGCCTCGACCTCCCGCGCGAACTGCGCGTTCTCGGACAGGAACCCGTACCCGGGGTGGATCGCACCGGCGCCGCTCTCGGCCGCCGCGTGCAGCACGAGCTCAGGCCGCAAGTAGCTCTCGCCGGCCGCCGCGGGGCCCAGACGCACCGCGACGTCCGCCAGCCGCACGTGCGGGGCAGCCGCGTCGGCGTCCGAGTAGACCGCGACCGTCTTGAGCCCGAGCTCGCGCGCACTGCGCAGGATGCGGACGGCGATCTCGCCGCGGTTGGCCACGAGCAGGGTGTCGAACACGGCGTCCCCCGGGAGCGGTCGGGCCGGGCCCACGGAGGCGTCCGGCGCAGGGTGTATACACCCCGGTATCCGGCACGCTACGGAGACCGTGTTTCCCGGCCCACGCCCCCGCGTAAACGGTGCGTTACACCTGCTCCCGAGCGTGGCGCGGTGGCAGCCACCCCTGCAGCGTCCGCACGTTCGAGCGCCGGGACGACCGATCGTGCGGACCCAACAGCTGGTCGACGCAGTGTCCGCACCGTCGAGCGCCGGGACGGCCGAACCTGCGGACGTCGCGGCGGGCGGGGGGCAGCGGGCCGTCAGCCTGCGAGAGCCATCCGAGTCATCGACTGGGTCGCACGCTGCATGACGACCTCGAGCGACTCCCCCACGTGCTTGTGCAGGGCGGTCAGTGCCGCGGGCAGCTCGCGGGCGAGGACGAGGGTCATGATCTCGAGGTGCTCGTCGATGGTCGCGGTGATGCGGTCGGGCTCCACGAAGTCGTGCATGCGCACCGCACGGATCTTCTGGTTCACGGTGACCAGGGCACCGGTGAGCTGGGTGTTCCCCGACGACCGGGAGAGCACCTGGTGGAACCCCTCGTCGAAGAGCACGAAGCTGGCGTCCGGCTCGGGCGGGGCGTCGCGCAGCTCCGCCCACTTGTCGCGCTCGGCGCGGAGCAGCTCCTCGTCGTGCCGGACCTGCGGGTTCTCGATGGCCCGGGCGATCCCGCGCAGCTCGAGGGTGATCCGCAGTTCGTACAGGTTGCGCAGGTCCTCCAGGCTGGGCACGACGACGGCGTACCCGAAGTCGGTGCGCTCCACGAGACCGTCGGAGAGCAGTCGCGACAGCGCCTCGCGCACCGGGGTGCGCGAGACCTCGAACTGCTTGCCGAGCTTGGGCTCCGTCAGCCGCTCCCGCGGCGAGACCCGTCCGTTGAGGATCTCGTCGCGCAGCTGCTGGTAGACCACGTCCCGCAAGGAGCGGGGATCCTCCGTGCTCATGGTCACGAAGCGTAGACCTCGAACGGGACCGCACCGACGCTCACAGGGCCATCGCCGCCCGCACGTCGGCCTCCTGGTCGGCCCCGCCCGCACCCGAGCGTGTCACCCGGCCCGACTCCAGCACGTAGTACTGACCGGCAGCCGCCAGGGCGAACCCGACGTGCTGCTCGACCAGCAGCACGGACAGCCCGCCGGTCCGCGTGAGGGTGCCGATGGCGTCCTCGATCTCCTGGACGACGGACGGCTGGATGCCCTCGGTCGGCTCGTCGAGGATCAGGACGCGCGGACCCGTGAGCAGCGCGCGAGCGATGGCGAGCTGCTGGCGCTGGCCGCCGGAGAGGAGGCCGGCCCGCCGCCCGAGCAGGTCGCGCAGCGCCGGGAACAGGTCGAGCGCGTCGTCCATGCGGGCCGACGCCGCCGGACCGGCGCCGTCGGCGACGAGCTGGAGGTTCTCGCGTGCGGTGAGCTGCCCGAACGACTGCTGGCCCTGCGGCACGTACGCGAGCCCGCGGCGGACGCGCTGGTGCGGCCGCAGCCTCGACACGTCCTCGCCGAACAGCGTCACCCGGCCGCTCCGTACCGGCAGCAGCCCGACGGCCGCCCGCAGCAGTGTCGTCTTGCCGGCGCCGTTGTGGCCCATGATCGCGGTCACCCCGCCGTCGGCCACGGTGACGTCGACCCCGTGCACCACGGACGTGCGCCCGTACCCGACGTGCACCCCGGTGAGCTCAAGCATCAGCGACCCCCGTCCCACGGACCCCGGCGCCGCGGCCCAGGTACACCTCGACGACCCTCGGGTCCGCCTGCACCTGCGCCACCGTCCCCTCGCTGAGCACCGACCCCTGGTGGAGCACGGTCACCGACGACGCGAAGCTGCGCAGGAACTCCATGTCGTGCTCGACGACGACCACCGTGCGCTGCGCCCCGATCCGCTGGAGCAGCAGCCCGGTCTCCTCGCGCTCGGCCTGGCTCATGCCCGCCACGGGCTCGTCGAGCAGCAGCAGACGGGCGTCCTGCACCAGGAGCATCCCTATCTCCAGCCACTGCTTCTGCCCGTGCGCGAGCACCCCCGCGGGCTGGTCGCGCTGGTGCGTCAGCCCCACCGTCTCGAGCGCCGCCTCGACGGCCTCGGGGATCCCGGTCCGTCGCCGCAGCATGACCCGAGCCTTCCGCGACGACCCCGCCGCGATGTCGAGGTTCTGCAGCACGGTGAGCTCGTCGAACACGCTGGCCGTCTGGAACGTCCGGCCCACCCCGGCGCGCGCGACCTGGTGCGACGGCTTGCCGACGAGCTCCACTCCCCCGAACCGGATGGACCCGGTCGCCGGCGCCAGCCCCGTGATGGCGTCGACGATCGTGGTCTTGCCGGCCCCGTTCGGGCCGATGAGGAACCGCAGGTCCCCCTGCGTCACGGTGAGGTCGACGCCCGCCACGGCGACGAACCCGTCGAACACCACGCGCAGGTCGCGGATCTCGAGGTAGTCGTGCCGGAACCGGGACTCGTCGGCGGCGATCACCTGCTCGAGCGCGTCGGGGTCCAGCGACCCTGTCTCGTCGGTCATGTGGGTGTCCCGGCGGTCTCGAGGGTGGCGGGTGCAGGGTCGGGAACGGGTTCCGGCGGCTTCGCCCGGCGGCGGAACAGGCGACCGACCGTCGCGAGCCCGTTGGGCAGGAACGCGACGACGAGGATGAACAGCGCGCCCTGGAAGTAGATCCAGAACGACGGGAAGGACTCGGACAACGAGGTCTCCGCCCACGAGACGCCGATCGCGCCGAGCACCGGACCGAGCAGGGTGGCGCGCCCGCCGATCGCGACCCCGACCAGGAACCCGATCGAGGGCACGACGCCGACGTCGGCCGGCGAGATGATCCCGACGATCGGGGTGAACAGCGCCCCGCCGATCGCGGCGAAGCAGGCGGCGATCGCGTAGGCGACCACCTTGACCAGGGCGGGGTCGTAGCCGAGGAACCGGACGCGGTTCTCCTGGTCGCGCACCGCCACGAGCAGCTCGCCGTAGCGGGAGTTCATGACCAGCCGCACGATCGCGACCATGGCCAGCAGGACGCCCGCGGCGATGAAGTAGAGCATCCGCTTGTTCACGGGGTCGGCGAGCGTGAACCCGAAGAACGACTGGAACCCGTTGAGCCCGTTGGTTCCGCCGGTGACCTTCTGCTGGCCGACCAGCAGGATGGCGAACGCGGCCGCGAGAGCCTGCGACAGGATCGCGAAGTAGGCGCCCCGGACCCGCCGCTTGAACACCGCGAGGCCGAGCAGGGTGGCCACGAGGGCGGGCAGGACCAGGATCGCGAGGATCGTGACGACCGGGTCCCGGAACGGCTCCCACCAGGCCGGCACCGTGCCGTCGCCGTAGAGGAGCATGAAGTCGGGGACCCCGCCCGGGCCGGCGTCGGACAGCTTGAGGTGCATGGCCATGAGGTAGCCACCGAGGCCGAAGAACACGCCCTGCCCGAGCACCAGCATCCCGCCGCGCCCCCAGGCCAGCCCGATGCCGACCGCGACCATGGCGAGGCAGCAGAACTTGGCCAGCAGGTTGAGGCGGAAGTCGGAGAGCAGCGCCGGGGCGACGCCGAAGAGCACCACCGCGGCGAGGACGAGGCCGCCCCAGACCCGGACGCGGGGGCTCATGCGAGGCTCCGCGTCCGCACCGAGACGAGCCCCTGCGGCCTGACCTGCAAGAACGCGACGATCACGACGAACAGCAGCACCTTGGCCAGGCTCGCGGTCGTCGAGTACTCGAAGCCCGCCGAGAGCAGTCCGAGCCCGAACGCCGCGATCACCGCGCCCTTGAGCTGGCCGATGCCGCCGACCACCACCACGAGGAAGGCGTCGACGATGTAGTTGGTGCCCACGGTCGGACCGACCGACCCGAGCAGGGTGAGCGCGACGCCCGCGACGCCGGCCACGCCGGACCCGATGAAGAAGGTCAGCCGGTCGGTGGCCCGCGTCGAGATCCCCGACGTCTCGGCGAGGTCGCGGTTCTGCACGGTGGCCCGGATGCGCCGGCCGAGCGGGCTCAGCTTGAGCAGGAGCGCGAGGGCGACCACGCAGAGGATCGCGAGCGCCAGGATGAACAGTCGGGTCTTCGGGATCCCCACCCCGAGGATCGGGACGGCCCCGGACAGCCAGGCCGGTGCGCGGACGTCGACGTTGGGGGCGCCGAAGACGTCCCGCGCGAGCTGCTGCAGGACGAGCGCCACACCGAACGTGACCAGGAGCGTGTCCAGCGGCCGCGTGTACATCCGCGAGATGAGCGTGATCTCCAGGATCAGCCCGAGCAGGCCGCCGACGAGGAACCCGATCACCAGCGAGACCAGCAGGGACACCCCCGCGTCGGCGATCACCTTCTGCACGACGAACGCCGTGTACGCGCCGGCCATCATGAACTCGCCGTGCGCCATGTTGATGACGCCCATCTGACCGAACGTCAGCGCCAGGCCGAGCGCCGCGAGCAGCAGCACCGACCCCAGGCTGAGGCCCGCGAAGAGCTGTGAGACGAGGGCATCCATCCGGACCCGCCTTCCTGTCCGTGCGAGGGGG
>NZ_JBFUHU010000048.1:0-14800 GCF_056402235.1 Cellulomonas sp. P4_B5_2 | reverse complement strand
CAGTGCTGCGATCTCGTCGGTCGAGAGCTCCTCCTCGGCGCTGAACGCGCTGGAGGTCAGGTCCGGGCGGAGCTCGGGCGAGATGAAGCTCTCGAGCGAGCCGAGTCGGCCCTCGAGCTCGGCCAGGCGGTCGTCGAAGCCACCACCGAAGCCCGGACCGTCGCCGGGGTCACCCGGGTGGCCGGGGATGTCGGGCGACTTGAACACGTCCTTGATGTCCTTGAGCCGCTTCCCGTCGATGATGAGCTCCTTCTTGAGCTCCTTGTCCTTGATGACTTCCTTCCTCAGCTCCTTGTCCTTGATGAAGTCCTTGCGGAGCTCCTTGTCCTTGTCCTTGATGATGTCCTTGCGACCGTCCTTGATGTCCTTGATGATCGACTTCCCCTTGGGGATGGCGATGTTCAGCTCGGACAGGACGCTCGCGATCGGGTTGCCGACGGTGTTCGTGCCGGATCCGGCGAACAGCAGGGCCACGACCGCACCGGTCGAGTCGACGATGACGGAACCGGAGTCGCCGTGGTCGGAGAACAGCGGGTTCTGTGCGGTGTCGGTGGCGATGCTCACCTGGTTGGTGAGGGTGTGGACGCCGAGGCCGTCGCCGTAGTCGACGTTCACGGTGAGCGACAGCCCGTCGACGGAACCGTGCGTCAGACCGGTGGTGCGTCCGCGCTTGCGGACCACCATCCCGAGCGTCGCCGGCTTGGTGCCGTTGACCGTCCCGATGTCGACGATCGTCCCCGCCGTCGTCTTGCCCGCATCGATCGAGATGACTGCGCCGTCCACGTGCGACGACAGGACGGCTCGCAGGATCGCCCCGAACTCGTCGCCGGGCACCGTGCCCGTGTCGACGCGGCTGGGCTGTACCTGACGGTCGCCCACGGCCCACCCGCTGTCCACGCACGCCACGTGGAAGTTGGTCACTGCCGCCTTCTTGCCGCTGACGTTGTCCGTGACGATCGCGCCCAACGTTCCGGCGAAGACGAAGCCGCCGATCGCCCTGCTCGGGCCGATGCTGATGCCGCCCTGGAGGGTGGCGTAGTGAGTCGTGTCCGCCTGGGCGCTGAAGTCCAGCGGCTCGCGGACGACCTGCAGCTCGTAGGTGCGCTCGAGCACGTCCGTGACAGCGCCGTCGATCGTCGCCGGAACCAGCTGCGCCTTCGGCACGCTGGCCTTCTTCTTCTCGACGTGGACCCGGATGGCGACCTCGTCCGTCTGGACGCCCCCCACGACCTTGTACCCGACATCGATGCCGGTCACGCCGGGCCGTGCGAGGTACTCCGCCTCGACGCGCTCCTTGATGGCGACCAGCTCCGCAATGGATGGCATGGCTTACCCCCTCGTATGCACCACCGTCGGATGGGCAGACACCCACCCATGGGACAGGAGCGCACCCTCGGTGAGGGAGATACGTCCGACGACGGCGGGCGGCGCCTCGGCACGAGTGGGACGATGGTGCGATGGCACTCACGTATGACGAGGCCGTCGCCGTCCAGCGCGAGCACGAGGCGCGGCTCATCGATCTCGCAGGCGTCAACGCGGTCGGCGTGAAGCAGACCGACTCCGGTCTGGTGCTCGAGGTCACCGTCTCCCCGGACGCCGAGCTCCCCGCCGAGCTGGACGCCGACGAGCTGGACGGTCTGCCGCTCAAGGTCGTCCGCGGCGGCTACACGCTGCAGTGACGCCCGGGCTCAGGCCCCGCTGACGACCACCAGCTCGTTGCCCTCGGGGTCGGCGACCCGCCACCTACCCTCCGACTCGTCCAGGATCCGGCCACCGGCTGCGATGCTCGTGGCGAGGCGCGTCTGCGCGAGGTCCGACGGCACGGCGAGCTCGACGTGGATGYGGTTGCGCTGCCGGCGACGCTCCGTCTCCGACGTGTCGATGTCCTGGAACACCAGCACCGGGTTCAGCCGCCACGGATCGACGATGTCGGTGTTCCAGTCTCGCCGGTCGGGGGTGTAGCCGAGGGCGGCGACCCAGAACGCGCGGACCGCGGCGACGTCGGCGGCGTCGAAGAAGAGCTGGACGAAGCGTGGCAGCCCCGGGTCCGCCGTGGCCCCGAACTCGCGGGCAGCGGTCTGGAGGTTACGGGCGAGGTCGGTGAAGTCGAGCTCGAGGCCGTGGGCATCGTCCACCCACTGGTCTTTGCCGCTGTCGAGGATCACGAGCCCCGGGCGCAGGTCGACCAGCAGCGGGAAGCCGGCGTCGTCGGCCAGCGCCGCTGCGGTGACGGCCAGGTCACGCTGCTGGGCCGGCGAGGTGGTGCGGTAGCACGCCATCGCACTGAACACCGCCTGCCAGTCGGCCGTCCCGGTCTCCTCGCCGAGCGCGTCGCCCGGCACCAGGTCGACCTCGTTGCCGTCGGGGTCGGCGTGACAGACCCCGTACGCTCCGTACGCCTCACCCAGACCCGCCTGCTCGACCGCCGCGGCCGGCCGCACCACGTCGAGGTGGATGCGGTTGCGCAACGGCCGTGGCTCGCTCGACTGCCGGATCCGCATCGCGGGGTCGCGCCGCAACGGATCCGCCAGACCGCTGTCCGGGCCGGGCGCGTAGTCGAGTGCGCGCTGCCAGAACGGCCCGACCGCAGCCGGGTCCGCGGACTCGAGCACGACGCTCAGGTGCTGCAGCGCGGAAGGGTTCGCCACCAGCCCGAGCTCCCGCGCGGCCGCCGACACCGTCTCGGCGTGCTCGGCGGAGTCGAGGCGCACCCGCACGCCTGTCGCGCGCAGGTCGACCACGATCTCGCCAGGCAGCTCCACGATGCGTCCGGCCAGCGCAGCCCCGTCGGTGAGCGAGGGCGCGTCGAACCACGCCGTCACCGCGCCGTCGACGACCCGCCAGTCCGTCCCGACCTCTGTCCTGTCCGGCACTGTCGAGTCCCTTCGGAGGCCGGCGCGTCCACCGTCGATCGCGGCGGTCGTGTCAGTATCGCGGGTCGGGTCGGCTGGGGCCATGGCCCCCTACGCCTTCTTCAGCTCCTCGGCGAGCATCACGAGGATGCCGCTGGGACCGCGGAGGTAGGTGAGCTTGTAGACGTCCTCGTACGTCGCCACGCCGCGGAGCGGACGGTAACCGTGCCTCGCGGCAGTCTCGAGGGCGGCGTCGATGTCGTCGACCGAGAAGGCGACGCGGTGCATGCCGATCTCGTTCGGACGAGTGGGCTCCGTCTCGATCGCTTCGGGGTGGATGTACTCGAAGAGCTCGATGCGACCGTGACCGTCGGGCGTCTGGAGCATCGCGATCTTGGCGTGGTTGCCGTCGAGACCGACGGCCGTGTCGGTCCACTCACCGCTGACCGTGTCACGGCCGACGACCGTGAGGCCGAGGTCGGTGAAGAACGAGATCGTCGCCTCGAGATCGCGCACCGCGATGCCGACGTTCTCGAGCCTGATGGGCATGTCGCGCATGCTACCGAGCCGGCGGTCGGGACAGCCCGATCACGCGCGCACCGCGGCAGACGTGCGCCGACGCTGCCGAGCGGCCCGGCGTGCCTGGATCCGGTGTACCGACCGTCGGATCGGCGGTAGCAGCTGGAACACGCTCAACACCGCGAAGACCAATGTGTTCACGCCGACGAACAGGCTCAACGCCTCGAACCACGTCGACTCCAGGACAGAGGACGGCAGGGGGTTCCACTGGCCCAGCAGGGGCGCGGCGAGCAGCAGGGGCAGAGCGAGCGCGGTGACCGTGGTCCGTGGGACGTAGTTCCACCCCGACTTCTTCCCGCTCGCGATCTGCACGAGCGACGTGACGAACGTCGACTGCAGGAACAGCGCGTACCCCAGCTCGAGCACCAGCGGCAACGCCACCAGCCGCCCGCGCCACCCCTCCGCCCAGGCGGTCACGACGCGCTCGAGCAGGAAGACCAGCCCGACCGTGGTCCAGAACATCGACCAGCGGAACCCGTCGGCCGCGAGCAGGGAGATCGTCGTGAGAAGGAGGAAGGAGTTCAGCGCGACGACCCCGTACGCGAGCCCGACCTGCTGCCACCAGTAGTGGGCGGTGGTGCGCGTCAGGCCGTAGGCCGCGATGTTCTCCAACGCACCGCGCTGCCACCGGTTGCGCTGCCGGCGCAGGTCCCGCCACGTCGGCATGACCTCCGTGACGACCCGGCACTCCGGCGGGGACGCCAGCCCCGCCCCGAGCGTCTTCAGCGCCAGGGTGAGCTCGTTGTCCTCGGTCATGGCCAGCGTGTCGTAGACGTCGCCGGGCCGACCGGGGATCAACGAGCCCCTCGCCTCCGCGACGGCACGCAACGCGTACGCGCGGATCACCGACGCGGTGCCCGTCAGGACGAACACGCGCCCTTCCCGACGACGCAGCACCCGCTGGTACCGGGCGAACTCGTTGCGCTGCATCTGCCCGAGGAGCCGCCCGCCGTCCTCGCCGGAGAACAGACCGCCGACCGCCATCAGGTCGGGGTCGTCCTCCAGCCGGCCGAGCGCCACCTCCAGGAAGTCGGGAGTGATCGTCGAGTCGGCATCCATCACGAGCACGACGTCCGCAGGTCCGGCGTCCGGCAGGAGGCGAGCCAGCACCTGGTTGAGCGCACCGGCCTTGGCCTGCGTGTTGTCGACCGTCTCGACCACCTCGACGCCGTGGTCGCGAGCGATCTGCACGGTCGCGTCGGCGCAGTTGTCCGCGACGACGAGAATGCGGTCCGGTGCGCGGACCTGCCCGAGCAGCGAGGTGAGGGTCCGACCGATCACGGCCTGCTCGTCGTGCGCCGGGATCAGGACGGTGCACCGCACGACCCCTCCCGCGGCGTCGGCGTCGGCGGGGATGGCGGAGCGCGGCCAGGCGGGCGGGTCGTCCAGCGCGAGTGCGCGCGTGGCCGCGGCGCCGAGGACGCGACGCCCCAGCACGGCGGTCGCTCGGGGTACCGGTCGCTCGAGCCCGCGACCCCAGGACAGCACGCGCATCGCGGCGGCAGTCTGCTGAGCGGTCATCGCGACCAGGAACGCTGCGACCGTCAGGCCCACCGCCAGGACGATGATCGGTCGCGGTGCTCTCAGCTCGACGTCCACCGGCAGGATCGCGATCGCGATCTCGGCGTCCGGGACGATCGGCGGAGCACTCGTCGCCAGGAGCCAGATCGCCCACCCCAGGAGCAGTGCAGCGGCCAGGGCGAGCGCGGCGGTGACCCAGCCGAGCCGGGCGGCTCGACGATGCCAGGTCCGCGGCGGCCTCGGGGTCATGGTCGGTTCCGTCGCTGCGTCATGACGGCGCCGACGAGGCCGGTGAGGACGATGATCAGGCCGAGCCAGAGCAGGATCGTGCCCAGACCGGCGAAGCCACCGATCACGAGCGCCACCCCGGCGAGCGTGAGGATCAGCCACAACGGCATCGAGCGAACCCCCCGCCAGTCGGCCACCACCGCCGTTCGGCAGCCTACCGCCGGGTCTCGGCGGGAGATCCGGCACGTCGAGGCTGCGTCCGCCGCCGGTCGACCAGCACCAGGAGAGCGGGCACGACGACGAGGGCGCCGGCCGCCAGGGTCAACGCGGACCACCCGGCGAGCGCGAGGACCACGGTCGAGGTGAGGGTGCCGGCCGCCGCGGAGACCCACACGACGGCCTCGACGGAGCCCTCCACGTCGGTCCGCTGCTCCGCCGGCAACCCGACGGCCAGCGACGCGCTGCCGCCGACGAAGCACAGGTTCCACCCGTAGCCGAGCGCGAACAGGCCCACCGCCTGCGGGACCAGGGAGCCGGACGCGGCCACGACCGTCGAGACCAGCAGCGTGCCGAGACCGAGCGCCATCACCCGCCCCGGGCCCAGGCGGTCGACGAGGCGTCCCGTGAGCGGCGACAGGACGAACATGCCGAGCGTGTGGGCGGCGAGGATCACGCCGACGACGTCGAGCTCGTGATGGTGCAGGTGGAGCTGGACCGGCACCGACGTCATCACGGCGGCCATCACGACCTGGCCGGTGACCATCACGGCGAGGCCGTCGCGACCGGCCGGTGATCCCAGGACGGTCCGCACAGGTACCCCGCGCCCGGTGCGGGGTCGCCTGGCCGTGCGCAGCCCGCTCACCGCCAGCGCGGCGAGCAGTCCCGCCGGGACGCTGAGCAGGAACGCACCGGACAGAGCGGGCCGTCCGACCGCCTCGGCGAGGCGCGCGGTGGGGAGCAGGAGCAGGGGGCCGCCCACGGCCCCGACGGTGCCGGCCCAGACGATCAGGCCGATGGCGACGCCGCGCCGTCCCGCGGGCACCAGCTCAGCTGCCGCGTACCGGGACAGCTGCGCGGCGGCGTTCCCCAGGCCGATCAGGAGCATCGCGCCGACGAGCAGCGGGATGTGTCCGAGCGGCACGGCCACGGCACCGGCTGCGGCGCCGAGCGCGCTCGCCAGGTACCCGAGGCGCAGGGCGGTCCCGGTGCCGGCGCGGTGGGTGAGTGCGGTGACCAGGAGGGCGCCGAGCCCGGTCCCGACGACCGCCGCGGTGCCGGGCACCCCGCCCCAGGCTCGTCCGAGGACGTCGACCGCCACCAGCGCGGCCACCGTGCTGGTCGTCGCGATCACCGCACTGCTCAGGGCCGCACCGGTGAACAGTGCGGTCGTCGCGGGGGCGACGGCGGTGGGACGTGCTGCGCCAGGGGTCATGCGATCGACGCTACGAAGGCCAGGCGCTGCCGTGAATGGCCGATCGCAGACGTTGGTGGCTCTTCGCCTACTGATCACAAGGTGTTCCCGGACTACGGTTTACAGATGAGCAAACCGCTCGACAGCACGGACTGGCGCATCCTCGCCGAGCTGCAGGACGACGGTCGCCGTCGTTCAACCAGCTCGGCCGCAAGGTCAGCCTGTCCCCGCCCGCGGTCGCCGACCGGGTCCGGCGGCTGGAGGAGGCGGGGGTGATCGCCGGGTACCAGGCCCGGATCGACCCCGCGCGTGCGGGCCTCCCCCTGACTGCGTTCATCAAGCTGCGGTGCTCGCCCGGACGCTGCCTGCTCAGGACCACGGCGTCCGACGAGTTCCCCGAGGTCGTCGAGATCCACAAGCTCAGCGGCAGCTCGTGCACCCTCCTGCGGGTGCGTGCCGCGTCGATGCCGCACCTCGAGGAGATCTTCGAGCGCATCGGCAGGCACGGCGAGATCGACACCCAGATCGTGCTCTCCACCCAGTACGAGGGCCGCCCGGTCGCCGAGCCTCCCGCGCACACCCGGTCCGCGCAGCCGTCGCCGGGATGGAGCCGCGAGGCCGGGCCGGACGACGCCTGACCGGGGCTCAGCCCAGTCGGAACTCGTTGCCGTCGGTGTCGGCCAGCTCGACCGCGCCCTCCTCGACCACGCCCAGCCGGGTGGCGCCGAGCGCAACCAGCCGATCCACCTCGGCCGCGAGGTCCCCGTCGACGAGGTCGAGGTCGAACCGCTGGCGGTTCCTGCCCTGCTTCGGCGGCACCGGCGGACCGCCCCATGCGACCTTCGTGCCGCCGAGCGGGGACTGCACCGCGGTCTCCTCGTCCTGGTCCCACACCAGCGGCCACCCCAGGGCCTCCGCCCAGAACAGGCCGACGTCGCGGGTGCCCGTGCACGCCACCTCGCCGAGGAAGCCGCAGCCCGCGAGGAACTTGTTGCCCGGCTCGATCACGCACAGCTCGTTGCCCTCGGGATCGGCGAGCACCACGTGCCCCTCCTCCGGCAGCTGCCCGACGTCCACGTGGCTGCCGCCGAGCCGGAGCGCGTGCGCGACGGTCGCCTGCTGGTCGGCCGGGCTGGTGCTCGTGAGGTGGAGGTGGGTGCGGTTGAGGCCGACCTTCGTCGTCGGGCTGGGCTCGAACCGCAGTCCGACCTGTGTGTCGGAGCCGGGCAGGAGGGCTCCGCGCGAGTCCGTGACGGCGTCGCGGCCCAGGATGCCGGCCCAGAACTGGGCCACACGCGTGGGGTCGTGGGCGTCGAACACGACGGCCGTCAGTCGGGAGGGCACCTTCGCAGGCTAGGCACGGTGCGATGTTCCGGCACAGGTCATTTTCGGACGGCGGTCACTGAGCGGCCACACACCTCGACGGCGTCAGTCTCCGCCCCCGATCGACGACGGTGCGAGCAACCCCGCGAGGCGGTCGCGCTCGGAGCGGTTGGCCTCCAGGTCGGCCCGTGCCTTCCCCTGCGCGGCGGCCGGTGCGCGCCCCAGGAACCCGGCGTCGGCAAGTCGCGACGACAGGCGGTCGGTCTGCTCCTGGGCCTTCGCCAGCTGCCGCTCCAGCGAGCGCCGCTGCGCATCGTCGAGCTCCGGGGCCGCGGGAAGGGTCAAGGTCCCGCCGCGTCGGCTGATCCTGGTGCTCTCGCCGAGCTCCCCGTCGGTGAGGCGGGCCGTGCGACACAGCTCGGTCCACAGCGCGATGCCGTCGCCGCGCGCGGGGAGCCACGCCGCAGCGGGGAAGCCCTGCCGGCCCCGGTGGGCGCGGGCCGCGTCGCGCAGCTCCCGCAGCTGGGCTCCGGCGGATGCTGCCTCCTCGTCCGGCCGCGCCGACGCGGGGAACGGCTCCTGGTCCATGATCCCGGTCCAGCCGATCTCCTCGGCGAGCTCCTCGGTGAGGAACGGCAGCATCGGGTGCAGCGCCAGGAGCAGCGCCGTCAGGGCGTGGGAGAGCGCGGCGATCGCACCACCGTCGCCGCGGTACAGGTCGTCCTTGCGCGCTTCGAGGTACAGCCCGGACAGGTCGTCCTCGGCCAGGCGGGTCAGGGCGTCCGCTGCGCGAGCCAGGTCGCCGCTGTCGTAGCCCGCGTCCGCCTCCGCCAGGGCCGCGTCGAGACGGGTCAGCAGCCACCGGTCGAGCAGGTGCGTCGTCGTCGGCCGCGCTGTCTCCCACGTGCACCCGAGTCGAGCGGCCAGGCCCGCGATGCTGCGCAGCTTGGTCACGTAGCCCCGCGCGCGCGTGAGGTCGTCGAGGCCGAACGGGACGTCCGCTCCGGGGCGAGCCTTCCTGGCCATCGAGAACCGCAGCGCGTCGGGCCCGTGCTGGGCGATGAGCGGCTGCGGGTCGATGGTGTTGCCGAAGCTCTTGCTCATCTTCTTGCCGTGCTCGTCGCGGATCATGCCGTGGAACAGCATGCGCCGGAACGGTGCCTGCCCGGTCAGGTGGGTGCACAGCAGCATCATCCGGAGCGCCCAGAAGAAGATCAGGTCGTTGCCGGTGATGAGCAGGTCGTTCGGGTAGAACCGGTGCAGGTCAGGGGTGTCGTCCGGCCACCCCAGGGTCGAGAGCGGCCAGAGGGCCGACGAGAACCACGTGTCCAGGGTGTCCAGGTCCCGCGTCCACCCGGCAGGGATCTGCTCGTCGGACGCGAACGCGCGCGCCTCCCCGTCGGGGCCGTACCAGATCGGGATGCGGTGGCCCCACCACAGCTGCCGGGAGATGCACCAGTCGCCCAGGTCGGCCGCCCATCGCAGATAGTCCCGCCGGGCCTCGTCCGGCTCGATGCGCGTCGTCCCGCTCGTGATCGCGGCGGTCGCTGGGGCGGCGAGTGCGCTGGTGCGCAGGTACCACTGCGGGGTGGAGCGGGTCTCCAGGGTGGTGCGGCAGCGAGAGCAGGCGGGCGTGCCGGTCGACTCGTCGGCCTCGATGTCGGACAGCGTGGTGGCGCACCCGGGACACCACAGGGTCTCCCGCTCGGCGCGGTAGACCAGGCCCTCGTCGAACAGGCGGGTGAACGCCGTGCGGGTGGCGCGGCTCGGCCCGTCGTCGAGCGTGAACGTCAGCCGGTCCCAGTCCGGGCTGTCGCCGAGGAGACGCATCTGCGCGGTGATGCCGTCGGCGCACGACCTCTTCCACGCCCAGGCGCGGCGGGCGAACTCGTCGCGACCGATCTCGTCCCGGCTGGTCCCCTCCGCGCGCAGCCGGCGCTCGAGGAGCGCGTTCGTGGCGATCGCGGCGTGGTCGAGGCCGGGGAGCCACAGGGTGTCCGCGCCACTCATCCGCTGCCGTCGGGCCAGGGTGTCGGAGAGCGTGTGCTCGTAGGCGTGCCCCAGGTGGAGGTCGCCCGTGATGTTCGGCGGGGGCAGGATCATGGCCCACGTCGGTGCGTCGGTCGTGCCGGTCGCGGCGAAGGCGCCGGCCGCTTGCCATCGCCGGTAGCGGTCGCTGGGGGTGGTCGAGGTAGGCATGGTCGTGGGTCCGTCCGTACGTGTCCTGGAGTCGTCGCTCGAGTCGAGATCTGCTCGACGAGCACAGGAGAGCCCTCGCCAGGTGTCCTACGGACGGCGAGGGCTACGGAACGAGCGCGAGGCGCAGCGAACCCAGGAACCGGGGTGCGCGCGCGGTGGCCATGCCTCCATTGTGCGCGCGGTGCGCTCCGACGCACCACCCGTCACCCGGCGCTCGTGCTCTCCAAGCCGGCCGTGCCGTCCCCGATGACGATCTCCTGTCCCGGACACACCGGCCCGGCCAGCACCACGGACTTGTCGGACGGGAACTCGACGGTGACGTCGCCGGGCGTGCAGCCGTAGTCGAGGAGGGCTGCTCCGCCCCCCGCCGAGACGGTGACCTCCTCGTCCCCGGTCAGGACGGTGACGTCGGCGCTCCCGTCGTTCCTGATGGACAGGTCGCCTGTGTCGCTGCACGCGGTCAAGGACGCGGTGAGGGTGACGGCGACGAGCCCCACACCGATGCGCCACGTCCGACTGCTCATCGCATCCTCCGCCTGATCGCTCGGCCCACCGGTGTTCGTGACGGTAGCCGTCGTGCTCGCACCCGTCCGGGGTATCGCCCGACGGACACGGAATGTGCACAGGACCTGCGGCTGGGCGGTGCTACGTTCCCGCGCATGGGCAGGAGGAACTACCTGGTCGAAGGGCTCTCCGGCACCGGCAAGACCACCGTGGCCGACGAGCTGCAGCGGCGCGGCCACCAGGTCGTCCATGGCGACCGGGAGCTGGCCTACCTGGGCGATCCGTCGACCGGCGAGCCAACCCTCGACGGCGGGCACGAGAACCACCTCTGGGACGTCGACAAGGTGCGAGCCCTCGCCGCGGACCGCACCGTGGAGGCCACGTTCTTCTGCGGTGGGTCGAGGAACTTCTCGACGTTCCTCGACCTGTTCGACGAGGTCTTCGTCCTCGAGGTCGACCTCCCCACGTTGCATCGGCGGCTCGACGCACGGCCGGACGAGGAGTGGGGTGGCGGACGGCCCACGGACCGGGACCTCATCGTGCGATGGCATCAGACGAGAGCCGACGTCCCGAAGGACGGCGTGGTCATCGACTCCACGGCACCGATCGAGCGCGTCGTCGACGACATCCTCCGTCGATGCAACCCGGACGCGTGAGCACCATGGATCTCGTCGTGCGGTTCGACGTCGACGACGAGGCACTCTCCCGGCTCCACACCCGCGCGTTCGACGACGGGAGACCCGCGCAGGTCGTCCCGTGGGCGAGCCGGCTCAGCCGGCACGCGCTCACCTGGGTCGGGGCGTTCGAGGGCGATCGCCTCGTCGGCTTCGTCCATGCGTGCTGGGACGGCGGGGCGCACGCGTTCCTCCTCGACGCCGTGGTCGATCCCGAGCGGCAGCGTCGTGGGATCGGTCGGCGGCTGGTCGAGGCGCTGGTCGACGAAGTCCGGTCGGCCGGGTGCGAGTGGCTGCACGTCGACTACGAGCCCCACCTGGAACCGTTCTACCGGCAGTGCGGCTTCGCCTCGACGCGCGCGGGAGTCCTGAGGCTCGAGCGGTAGCCGTCACCAGATCAGTGGTGGTGGCCGTGCCGGCCGAGGGTCTGCTCCGGGGTCGCGCCGGGCCGGGTCCACTGCGGCGCGGGCCGGCTCGTCGGGCCCCAGCCGGCCCTGCCGCCGGCGTCCGAGCGCCAGAACCAGCCCGGCTCGCGTCCGGCCGGGACGTCCTGCCACGCCTCGCCGCGCCCGGTTCAGGCCTCCGGGATGTCGCGGCCGAACGTCTCGAGGGTCACGACCTCCGGGGCCGGGCCGCCGCGGTGGTCGGTGTCGAGGGCGTCGATCGAGGCGAGCTCGTCGTCGGTGAGGTCGAAGTCGGTGACGGCGAAGTTCTCCGCGATGCGCGAGGGTGTGACGGACTTGGGGATCGCCGAGCGGCCCTGCTGCAGGTGCCAACGCAGCATCACCTGCGCCGGGGTCCTGAGGTGGGCCCGCGCGATCGCGCCGATGACCGGGTCCTCGAGCGTCGAGGTGTGACCGGCGTCGCGGTAGAACGTGATGCCGCCGATCGGGGACCAGGCTTGGGACACGATGCCGTGCTCGGCGTCGGCTGCCAGGACCGAGGGCTGCCGGAAGTACGGGTGGATCTCGATCTGGTTCACGGCCGGCACCACGGTGGTGGCCTCGAGCAGGTCGGTCAGGTGGTCGGCCATGAAGTTGGAGACGCCGATCGCGCGGACCTTGCCGTCCGCCAGCAGCTGCTCGAGGGCGCGGTAGGCGTCGATCGTCAGGTCGAACCGGCCGGGCAGCGCCTGGTGCAGGATCAGCAGGTCGATGGTGTCGACGCCGAGCTTGCCGGCGGACTTGTCGAACGCGTGCAGGGTGGCGTCGTAGCCGAAGTCGCTGATCCAGACCTTGGTCTCGACGAACACCTCGTCGCGGGGCAGCCCGGACTCGCGGATCGCCCGGCCGACCTCCCGCTCGTTGCCGTAGGCGGCGGCCGTGTCGATGTGCCGGTAGCCGACCTGCAACGCGCTGCGCACCGCTGCGACGGTCTCGTCGGGCGGGGTCTGGAAGACGCCGAAGCCCAGGGCGGGCATCGTGACGCCGTTGTTCAGGGTGAGGGTGGGGATCGTCATGCCTGCCACGGTACGAAGGGTTCCGACCCACCGGGAGGGTCTGGTGGTACCTCCCGGGGGCGTAGCAGGAGACGTACGGTCGAACCATGGACCTGAGAGCCGAGACGCGTGAGTTCCTCACGACGCGACGCGGCCGGATCACCCCCGAGCGCGCCAACCTGGCTGCCTATGGCGGGAACCGGCGCGTGCCCGGGCTGCGCCGCGAGGAGGTCTCGATGCTCGCCGGCGTGAGCATCGACTACTACACGCGCATGGAGCGCGGGAACCTGTCGGGGGTGTCCGAGGAGGTCCTCGAGGCCCTCGCGGAGGCGCTCCAGCTCGACGAGGCCGAGCGGGGTCACCTGTTCGACCTGGCTCGCGCCGCCAACGCCTCGGGTGTGGCCCGCTCCCGTGCCCGCCGCCAGCCGGCGCCGGTCCTGCGTCCCGCGGTCCAGCGCATCGTCGACGCCCTGGACGGTGCACCGGCGTTCGTCCGCAACGCCCGGCTCGACGTGCTCGGCGCCAACCTGCTCGGTCGCGCCCTGTACGCGCCCCTCTACGACTCGCCCCAGCACGTGCCCGGCGGGCCGGTGAACACGGCCCGGTTCCAGTTCCTCGACCCGGCCGGTGCGCGCGCGTTCTGGGGCGACAGGGCCGACCGGATGGCGCACGACGCCGTGGCGATCCTGCGCGCCGAGGCCGGCCGCAACCCGTACGACAAGCGTCTGACCGACCTGGTCGGCGAGCTGTCGACCCGCAGCGAGGACTTCCGCCGCCTGTGGGCCTCGCACGACGTGCGCTACCACCGCTCGGGCACCAAGGTCTTCCACCACCCGGCGGTCGGCCTGCTCGAGCTCGACTACGAGGCCCTCGTGCTGCCCGCCGACCCGGGGCTGCAGCTCAACGTGTACACCGCCGTCCCCGGGTCACCGTCCGCGGACGGGCTCACGCTCCTGGCGTCCTGGGCGGCGACGACCCTGGCCCCGATCGAGGCTGCGCAGGGCTGAGGCGCTCGCGGTCAGGAGCCGCTCGCGGCCGCGGCCGCCGCGAACAGGGCGAGACTGCGGCCCCAGGAGCGGGCGTGCTCGAGCTCGTCGGGCAGCAGCCCGCTGCTCCGGCCGCTCACCGTGAAGGACTCAGGCGGGACCACCAGGACCGCGCCGGCCTTGGTGAGCCGCTTGCCGATCGTGGCGGCGGCGGAGCCGGAGAGCCGGCCGGCGACCGCGGTGTCGAAGACGGCGGTCGGCTGGCCGGACACCCGACCGACCAGCTGGTCGAGCCACTCCCGCACGCCGTCTCCGCGCGACACGGTCTCGGCGACGTCCCCACGCGCCACGTCCCGGGTGCGCGTGGTGGACAGTCCGCGCTGGTGGGTGGGGGCGCCGATCACGAGCAGGCTCGGCCGGGTGTTGAACGACGGGACGTGGGCCATTCCCACCTCGCACACGGTGGTCGGGATGCGCAGGTCGGCCAGCCCGGCGGCGACGGCCTCGGCGATCGCAGCGGTACTGCCGTACATCGACTCGAAGACCAGGAGCGCACTCATGGACTCACGGTCCCGTGCCGGTAGGCAGGTGTCGCAGGCCTAACGTCCTCACCCGATCATGATGATTGACAGGAATATAGTTCATCGGCACCTAGTTGTGCCCGACATGGACTTCTTCGACGCACTCGTCCGGTACGAGACGGAGCTGTGGAACCACCTCGACGACCGGCTCCGGGACGCCGGCGCCGTCTCGCTCGCGACCCTCTCGGCGCTGCGGGTGGTCGGACGGCACCCCGAGGACTGCCGGGTGCACGAGATCCGCACCGAGCTGGCGATCACGGTCGGCGCCGCCAGCAAGCTCGTGGACCGGCTGGAGCGCGACGGGTGGGCGGTGCGCCGCGCGAACCCGGGCGACCGGCGCTCCTCGTTCGTCGCGCTGACGCCGGCGGGTTCGGACGCGCTCGCGGTCGGCGCCGCGCTGCTGCAGCGCGAGCTCGATGAGCACCTGAGCGACGAGCCCGGTGTCGCGGACGCCACCGCCGTCCTGCTGCGGCTGCGGTCGCGGCTGGGGGTGCGGTGATGCGC
>NZ_JBFUHU010000047.1:0-25241 GCF_056402235.1 Cellulomonas sp. P4_B5_2 | reverse complement strand
GGCCAGAATGGATGCCGCGGAGCGTGACGCGGAATTGGCCGCGATGAAGAAGGAATCCCCGCCGACCGTTTGACGCCATAATGCGCCGATGCGATAGTGAACGCGACAGCATTCCCCGCATCTGTCAGACGGAGCACTCAATGGCGCAGAAGGTTCAGGTTCTGCTGGTCGACGACATCGACGGCGGAACTGCAGACGAGACCGTGACGTTCGGGCTCGACGGCGTCACGTATGAGATCGACCTGACCAGTGGTCACGCGAGCGAGCTGCGTGACGCATTTGCCCAGTGGGTCGGGCACGCACGCAAGGTCGGCGGTCGTTCCGCCGGAAGGTCGACGCCTGCTCGTGGGCGGCGTTCGTCGTCCGGTGACGCGCAGGCGATCCGCGAGTGGGCCAACCCCGATGCCGGGCTCTCGCCATGTCCGCACTCAGACGGGTCGCGTCCCGGTGAGCTCGCGCACCGCGGCGTACTGCTCGCGGATCCTCGGGACCGGGTCGCCGCGGTAGGCGGTCGCCTCGGAGGCCGAGGTCCAGGACGGCGGGGTCGCGCCGCCGGAGAGCACCCACGCGGCCTGGCGGGCGGCGCCGTCCGCCACGTACTCACCGGGCGTCGGGACCAGCACGTCGAGGCCGAGCACCGACGGCGCGATCTCGCGCACGGCGGCCGACTGCGCGCCGCCCCCGATGAGGAACAGCCGCTCGACGGCCACGCCCTGGGCATGCAGCGCGTCGATGCCGTCGGCGAGCGCGCAGAGCATGCCCTCGACGGCCGCGCGGGCCAGGTGCGCGGGGGTGGTGTTGGCCAGCCGCAGGCCGTGCAGGGCTCCCGTGGCGTCGGGCTTGTTCGGGGTGCGCTCGCCCTCCAGGTAGGGCACGAGGACGAGGCCGTCGGCCCCCGCCGGTGCGGAGAGGGCCAGCGCGGACAGCCCCGCGTGGTCGACGCCGAGCATCCGGGCGGCCGCGTCGAGCACGCGCGACGCGTTCAGGGTGCAAGCGAGCGGCAGGAAGGCCCCGGTGGCGTCGGCGAAGCCGGTGACCAGGCCGGAGCCGTCGGCCGTGGCGGTCGAGGCGATCGCGGAGACCACCCCGGAGGTACCGATGGACACGGCGACGTCGCCCGGCAGGAGGCCGAGCGCCAGGGCCGCGGCGGCGTTGTCACCGGCGCCGGGGCCGAGGATCGCGCCGCCCGTGGAACGGGGGCCGGCCTCCGACGGGCCGAGCACGCGCGGCACGAGGGCGTCGTGGCCCAGCGCGAGCTCGAGCAGGTCGTGGCGGTAGTCCTCGGTGGCGGGCGACCAGTAGCCGGTGCCGGAGGCGTCGGAGCGGTCGGTGACCAGGGCGTCGAGGCCGGTCGCGCCGGCCAGTCGCCAGGTCAGCCAGTCGTGGGGGAGCGCGACGGCGGCGACGCGTGCGGCGTTCTCGGGCTCGGCGTCCCGCAGCCAGCGCAGCTTGGTCACGGTCAGCGAGGCGACGGGCACGGAGCCGATGGCGTCGGCCCACGCCTGCGGTCCGCCGAGCTCCTCGATGAGGTCCAGAGCGGCGGGCGCGGAGCGGGTGTCGTTCCACAGGAGCGCGTCGCGGACCACCGCACCGTCCGCGTCGAGCGCGACCATCCCGTGCTGCTGACCGCCGACGGAGATCGCGTCGACGTCGTCGAGACCCCCCGCGCTGACGATCGCGGACTGGAGGGCGTCCCACCAGTACCAGGGTGCGACCTCCGTGCCGTCGGGGTGGGACGCGCGCCCGGTGCGCACCAGCGCGCCGGTGTCGGCGTCGCGCACGACGACCTTGCAGGACTGCGTCGACGAGTCGATGCCGGCGACGAGTGCCATGAGCTACCTCCAGGTGAACCCGCAACGTCCGAGCAGAGGGGTGCTCTGCCCGGACGCGGGAAGGAATGAGGTGCAACGTCCGAGCAGAGGTGGGTCAGAGGCCCACTCTGCTCGGACGTCGCGGGACGGGACAGGTCAGCGGGCGCCGATGGCGTGCTCGAGAGCCAGCTGGTTGAGGCGGACGAAGCCGAAGCCGCGGGCGGCCACCGCGTCGACGTCGAGCTCCTCGTAGGCGGACGGGTCGTTCAGGAGGTCGGACAGGGTCTCGCCCTCGGCCAGCGTCGGCTGCGAGAGCTCGAGCACACCGGACTCCTCGAGTGCGGCCTGCACCTCGGGGTCGGCCCGGAACGCCTGCGCGCGCTCCTTGAGCAGCAGGTAGGTGGACATGTTCGCGGCGGCCGAGTCCCAGACGCCCTTCATGTCCTCCGTGCGCGACGGCTTGTAGTCGAAGTGACGCGGGCCGTCGTAGCGGGGCCCGCCGGACGGGAAGCCGTTCTCGACGAGGTCCACGGTGGCGAACGCGGAGAACAGGTCGCCGTGGCCGAACACCAGGTCCTGGTCGTACTTGATGGACCGCTGGCCGTTGAGGTCGATGTGGAAGAGCTTCTCCGCCCACAGCGCCTGCGCGATGCCCGAGGTGTAGTTCAGGCCGGCCATCTGCTCGTGGCCCGTCTCCGGGTTGAGGCCGACGATGTCGCCGTGCTCGAGCTTGGCGATGAGCGCCAGCGCGTGCCCGACCGTGGGGAGCAGGATGTCGCCGCGGGGCTCGTTCGGCTTGGGCTCGATGGCGATGCGCAGCCCGTAGCCCTTCTCCTTGATGTACGCGGCGACGGTGTCGATGCCCTCGGCGTACCGGTCGTGCGCGGCGTTGAGGTCCTTGGCGGAGTCGTACTCCGCACCCTCACGGCCGCCCCACATGACGAACGTGTCGGCGCCCAGCTCGGCGGCGAGGTCGACGTTGCGGACCACCTTGCGCAGGCCGTAGCGGCGGACGCGGCGGTCGTTCGAGGTGAACGCCCCGTCCTTGAAGATCGGGTGGCTGAACGTGTTGGTGGTGACCATCTCGACCGTGATGCCGGTCTCGTCCAGGGCGCCCTTGAAGCGGGCCAGGATGCGGTCGCGCTCGGCGGCGTCGGAGCCGAAGGGCACCACGTCGTCGTCGTGGAACGTCACGTGCGCGGCGCCCAGCTCGGCCAGCTTGTGGACCGACTCCACGGGGTCCAGCCACGGGCGGCTGGCGGATCCGAACTGGTCCTGGGCGTTCCAGCCGACCGTCCAGAGGCCGAACGAGAACTTGTCTGCACGGGTGGGCTGCGGTGCCATCACACGTCTCCTCATCGAGATGATCGAATTTAGTTTGCCGGATGAATTTATCCCGTCCAGCCGGTAGGGTCAAGCCATGTCGATGTCCGAGCCCCGCGACCCGTCGCGCGTGGCCCGGCAGGCGCAGATGCGCGACCAGAACCTCGGGGTCGTCCTGCGGGGGATCGTCGACGCCGCCGAGCCGTTGTCGCGGGCCCAGCTCGCCGCGTCGGAGGACCTCGCGCGTGCCACGGTCTCGGGGCTGGTCGACCACCTCATCGAGGCGCGACTGGTCCGCGAGCTCGACCCCGCGCAGACCCAGCGCGCCGGCCGCCCCGCCGTCCCGCTCGCCCCCGCCAGGGGGACCGTCGCCGGGATCGGCATGGAGGTCAACGTCGACTACCTGGGCGTCCGCGCGCTCGACCTGGCCGGTGGCGTGCTGGCCGAGCACGTCGAGCTCGACGACCTGCGAGGGGTCGACGCCGCGCAGGTGCTGCACCGGCTCGCCGCGCTCGCGGAACCCGTGATCGAGGGGTTGCGGTCGGCGGGAGTGCGCGTCGCGGGCACGGTCCTGGCGCTGCCCGGGCTGGTGGACCGCGTGACGGGCCCGCTGCGGGTCGCCCCCAACCTCGGCTGGCGCGACGTCGACGTCGTCGGGGTCGTGTCCGCGCACCCGGCGCTGCACGCGTTCCCGCCGCGGGTGGCCAACGAGGCCAACCTCGCGGCGCGTGCCGAGGCCCACGCCCGCCGGGGGTCGCCGAGCTTCGCGTACGTCTCCGGCGAGGTCGGCATCGGTGGCGCCATCGTGCTGGACGGCGAGATCTTCCCGGGCCGGCACGGCTGGAGCGGCGAGATCGGGCACATCGTCGTCGACGCGTTCCGCGGTCCGCGGGTCTCCGACGGGAGCCTCGAGGCGCTGGCCGGCCAGGACGCCATGCTGCGCGCCGCGGGCCTGCCGTCGACCGCCGGGCTGGACGCCCTGCTCGACGCGCTGGCGGCCCGCGATGCCCGCGCGACGGCCGCCGTGGCGCAGGCCGCCCGGGCGCTCGGCGTCGCGCTCGCGTCGGTGGCCAACGTGGTCGACGTCGGCGAGGTGGTGCTCGGCGGCACCTTCGGCCAGCTGTTCGACCACGTGCACGACGAGGTCTCGGCCCGGCTCGACGAGCTGGTGATCTTCGCGCCCTGGTCGCCGCTGACCGTGTCGCCCGCCCGCGCCGGCCAGTACCCGGCGATGACCGGCGGCGCGCTCGCAGCCCTGGCCCGGGTGCTGGCCGACCCGGCGGAGTGGCTCCGCTCCCAGGCCTGAGCCGCAACGTCCGCACTCGTGCACCCTGGAACGCGACGAAGTGCGGACGTCCTGGTCAGCCCGCGTTGCGGAGCATGAACTCCGTCTCGGTGTCGCGGCCCATCGTCGGGTCGGGCGCTGCCACGGTCTCCACCATCGCGACGGTGTCCTCCAGCCGGATCTGCTCGGGGAGCACCCGGTACGGCGACTCGGCGTCGGTCATGCCCACCACCTCGATCGGTTCGGACGTCCTGCCCCGACTGTAGAGCGCGACCTCCGCACGACGGGTCGTCGGAACGCGCGGATGCGCGGACGCGCGACGTGGAGAGGTGCTGCGTCCGCGGATCCGGTCGTCGGCGCGCGCGAGTGTGCGGACGTCCGACGGGAGGGGCGTCGCGCGCCCGTAGGCTCCGTCACCGTGAGCGCGCAGCAGACACCCCTGTGGATCGGCACCTACCCCGCCGCCGGTGCGGGCACGCCCGTCGGTCAGGGGGAGGGGATCTGGCGCGTCGACCTCAACCTCGCCACGGGTGCGCTGGGCAGGGCGCACCAGGTCGTCGAGACGCCGTCGCCGAGCTTCCTCGCCCTGCACGGCACCGTCCTGTACGCCGCGAACGAGCAGGCGGACGGCACGGTCAGCGCGTTCGACGTCGTCGGCGAGACCCTCGTGCACCGCGCCACGGTCCCGTCGGGGGGTGCCGACCCCTGCCACCTGCTGCTCGACGACGACGGTCGCACGCTCTTCGTCGCCAACTACACGTCGGGCACGCTCGCCGTCCTGCCGCTCGACGCGGACGGCGGCTTCAGCGTTCTCGGCCCGGACCAGGTGTTCGGGCACACCGGCTCGGGTCCCGACGAGGACCGGCAGGAGTCGCCGCACGCCCACTTCGTCGCGCTCGACCCCGGCGGCGCGTTCGTGCTGGTGGTGGACCTGGGCACCGACGAGATCCGGCGGTACCGGCGCGTCGACGGGCGCCTGGTCGAGGACGGGATCGCGGCCGCGCTCCCCGCGGGCACCGGACCGCGGCACCTGACGTTCAGCGCGGACGGGCGGTTCGCGTACGTCGTCGGCGAGCTGGACGTGACCGTGCGGGTGCTCGCGTGGGAGGCGGGCAGCGGGAGCCTCGTGCAGACCCTGCCGGCCACGACGGTGCCGGCAGCGGAGCGTCGGCTGCCGTCGCACGTCGTCCGGGACGGTGACCGGCTGCTGGTCGGCGTGCGGACGTCGGACGTGCTCGCCCGGTTCGTCATCGGCGGCGACGGCCTGCTCGAGCCCGTGGCCGACGACGAGCTGCCGGGAGCGTGGCCGCGGCACTTCGAGGTCGTCGACGGCTGGACGGTCGTCGCCGAGCAGGTGCCCGGCGGGCTGAGCACGCTGGCCGCCGACGGCTCCGTGGTCGGCACCATCGACCTGCCGGCACCGACCTGCGTCCTGCCCGCGTAGCGCCTGCGAGATCGAGGGTTCGGCACGAGACCGTCGGTTCGCACCCACGATCTGGCGCCGAACCCTCGATCTCACCGGTCCGTCGGGGGCGCCGAACCCGTCAGTGGTGGTGGCCCAGCCGGCCCAGCGTCTGCTCGGGTGTCGCGCCGGGGCGGGTCCACTGGGGCGCGGGTCGACTGGTCGGGCCCACGTCCGGGTGTCGGTCCATGCCCGTGCGCCAGTACCAGCACGGGTCGTGCCCACCGGGCCAGCCGTCGGGGGTGTCCTCCCAGGCCTCGCCGCGGCCGTAGGGCGTCCGGTCGAGGAGGCCGAAGGGCCCGGTGACCGCCTCGACGCCCCGGCCGGTCGTGGAGTACGTGAGGAAGACGCGGTCGCCGTCGCGCAGGAAGCAGGTGAACGACCCCATGTCGTCACCGATCGGCGGCGCGACGTCGCGGACCGAGTACCAGGGCTGCGTGTAGCCCATGAAGTCGATGTAGGGAGCCACCTCGTCCCACGGGCCGGTGGTCACGATGGCGAAGGAGACGCCGCGCGCGTTGAGGTAGACGGCGTCCCGCAGGTGCCAGGCCGAGACGGTACAACCCTCGCACTGGCCCTGGTGCGGGGCTCCGTCGTGCCACATGTGCTTGTAGACCATGAGCTCGTCGCGGCCGTGGAAGAGGTCCCGGAAGGGCACCGGGCCGGCGGGCCCGACGACCGGGGTCGTCCCGTCGAGCTCCACCATCGGCAACCGTCGACGGGCTGCGGCGAGCGCGTCGCTCTCGCGCGTGTGGGCCTTCTCGCGGACGAGCAGGCGGTCGCTGGCCGCCTGCCAGGTGGCCTGGTCGACGATGGCGGGGAGTCTGGGAGCGGTGGCAGGGGGATCGACGGGCGTGGTCGTCATGGTGTCCTCCGAGGTCTCGAGCCGGGTCTCGTCACCCGACACCTGATGACGTCGACGGGCGCGGATTCTCGACATGACGTTCGCACGAATTGCCCGTTATCGAATCGTGATCTTCTCGACTTACCGCCCTGTAAGTGCTTGTGGTTGTCTGGCGGCAGCCGACCGTGACGGCAGGGCAACGACGCGCTGACCGGACCCGGACGGAAGTGGCTGCGCAACGGAGCCCGGCCACGTCACGAGGGAGTGACCGTGCGTCGTGCCGACCGCCTGAACACCGTCCCCGCGAGCCTCGCCGCCCTGGCGCTCGTCGTCCCGCTCGCCCTCGTCGGGCTCGCGACGCCCGCGGCCGCGGCGCCCGGTGACCTCGCGCGTACCGGCACCGCGACGGCGTCCCAGTTCCAGTCCGACCAGGACGGCACGTTCCCGCCGGACGCGGCGATCGACGGCGACCCGGCCACCCGCTGGGCCAGCGGCAACGGCCCGGACGAGGACGTGCCGTTCACGCAGTGGGTCCAGGTGGACCTCGGTGCAGAGGCGTCCGTCGACCACGTCGTCCTGGCGTGGGAGGCCGCGTTCGCCGCGGGGTACGAGGTCCAGGTGGCGACGACCGCACCCGACGACCCGGCGTCGTGGACGTCGGTGCACTCCGAGACGGCCGGCGACGGTGGCACGGACGACGTCACGTTCGCGGCGACCGGCGCCCGCTACGTCCGGGTCCAGATGACCCAGCGGACCAGCTTCACCTGGGACCCGTCCCGCCTGCACTGGTACGGATACTCGCTGTTCTCCCTCGAGGTGTACGGCACGCCGACGCAGGTCGCCGCAGCCTTCGCCGGTTCGGGCACCACCGTCCCGGCCGGCACCGACGCGGTCGTCCCGGTCATCCTGGCGGTCGCCGCCGCGACCGACACCACCGTCCGCGTGCAGTCCACCGGCGGCACGGGCGTGGCCGGCACCGACTACACCGCGGTCGACCAGACGCTCACCTTCCCGGCAGGCACCACCGAGGCGAGCGTCACCGTGCCGACGGTCGACCACGGCCCTCTCGGTCAGGTGCGCACGGTCGAGCTGACCCTGTCCGAGCCGTCCGCGGGCCTCGTCCTCGGCGGCCGCACGACGAGCACCGTCACCATCACCCCGCACGGCGACCTGCCCGACGTCGGCGGCGTCACCGTGCTCGACGACTACGAGTCCGGCGTCCCGGCCGGGTACACCACCTGGGGCATCAGCGCGCCGGTCACCCCGGTGCTGAGCACCGGCACCGTGGACCGCGGCGGGAACGGCCTGATCGCCACTGTCGGCGGCACCCCCGCCGCCGGCGACTGGTTCGGCTTCACGCACGACATCCCCGCCACCGACTGGTCCGCGCACGACGGCTTCACGTTCTGGTTCCTGGGCACCGGCAACGGCGGGCTGCTCCGGTACGAGCTGAAGAGCAACGGCCAGCTCTTCGAGCGCTCGGTCACCGACGACACCGCGGGCTGGCGCCAGGTCAGCGTGGCGTTCTCGCAGCTGCGGCTCAAGGGCAACCCGGCGTCCGACGCCCGCTTCGACCCGACGGCGAGCACCGGGTTCGCGGTCACCCTGACCGACCTGGGTGCGGGCGCGTGGACGTTCGACGACCTGGGCCTGTACGACCGGGTGAGCATGATCGAGGACGCCGAGGGCGACGTCCCGCTCGCCGCGCCCGGCACCACGGTCGGCATCTTCACGTGGGGCTCCGCCCCCGACCTGGTCAGCCTGGGCGTCACCGAGCAGGAGCGCGACGGTGCCCCGGCGGGCAACCACGTGCTGTCCGGCGACTACCTGATCCCGTCCGGCGGGTGGGGTGGCTTCAGCCAGAACCTCGCCGCGGGCCAGGACTGGAGCTCGTTCCGGGGCATCCGGCTGGCCTGGTACGCGTCGCAGCCGACGCGACCCGCGAGCCCGACCGCGGGCGACGACATCAAGGTCGAGCTCAAGGACGGCGGCCCGGACGGCGAGCACTCGGAGCTGTGGGCGGCCACGTTCAAGGACAACTGGTCCAGCGACGGCAGCCGCTGGAAGATCGTCGACCTGCCCTTCTCGGCGTTCACCCTCGGCGGCTACCAGCCGGGCGACGCTGCCACGCGCAACGGCACCCTCGACCTCACGTCCGCGTGGGGCTACGCGCTGACCATGGTTCCGGGCACGGCCACGTCGGTCTCCTGGGCGGTCGACGACGTCCAGCTCTACGGCTCGGCGGTCCCCGCACCGACGGCGACGATCACCAGCCAGGACGTCGTCCTCGTCGACCCCGGCGCGACCGCGCAGGTCCCGGTGGTCCTCACGACGACGGACGGGCAGCCGCTCGCCGCGGACGTGACCGTCGAGTACGCGAACGGCGCCGGCACCGCCGTGGCCGGCACCCACTACGACGCGTTCGCCGGCACGCTCACGTTCCCCGCCGGCACCGCCACCGGGGCCACCCAGACGATCGACGTGGTCACCCACGCGACCGCCGCGACCGACGACGCCCGCACGCTGGCGGTCGACCTGACGGCCACGGGAGCGGTCGTCGGCACGAGCCCGAAGATCGTCCTCAACGCAGTCGGTGCCGCCTATCTCGACCCCAGCGCGAGCACGGCGGACCGCGTCGAGGACCTGCTGGGCCGGATGACGCTCGCGGAGAAGATCGGCCAGATGACCCAGGCCGAGCGCCTGGGTCTGCAGTCGCCCGCGCAGATCGCCGACCTCGGCCTGGGGTCGGTCCTCTCCGGCGGCGGGTCGGTGCCGACGCAGAACACCCCGGCCGGCTGGGCGGACATGGTCGACGGGTTCCAGCGGCAGGCGCTGTCCACGCGTCTGCAGATCCCGCTGATCTACGGCGTCGACGCCGTGCACGGCCACAACAACGTGGTGGGCGCGACGATCTTCCCGCACAACTCCGGGCTGGGAGCCGCGCGCGACGCGGACCTGCTCGAGCAGGTCGAGCGGACCACCGCGCAGGAGGTGCGGGCCACCGGCGTCCCGTGGACGTTCGCCTCGTGCCTGTGCGTGACCCGCGACGAGCGCTGGGGCCGCAGCTACGAGTCGTTCGGTGAGGACCCGGCGCTCGTCGCGGCGATGGCGGGTGCAGCGGTCGTCGGGCTCCAGGGCGCCGACCCGAGTGACCTCTCGGGTCCCGACAAGGTGCTGGCGACCGCCAAGCACTGGGTCGGCGACGGCGGCACCACCTACGACCCGGCGCTCGCGGGCACCGGCTACCCGATCGACCAGGGCATCACGCACGTCGACAGCCTCGACGCGCTGCGGCGCCTGCACGTCGACCCGTACGTGCCGGCCATCGAGGCGGGCGTCGGCTCGATCATGCCCTCGTACTCGGCGGTCTCGGTCGCGGGCGCGGACCCGATCCGGATGCACGAGTACGGGGCGCTGAACACCGACCTGCTCAAGGGCGAGCTGGGCTTCGACGGCTTCCTCATCAGCGACTGGGAGGGCATCGACAAGCTGCCCGGCGGCACCTACGCCGACAAGGCCGCTCGCTCGGTGAACTCCGGGCTCGACATGGCGATGGCGCCCTACAACTTCGGCGCGTTCATCACCGCGATCACCGCCAAGGTGGGCTCCGGGGACGTGTCGCAGGAGCGGGTCGACGACGCCGTCCGGCGGATCCTCACGCAGAAGTTCGCCCTCGGGCTGTTCGACGCCCCGTTCGCCGACCGGTCGCTTGCCGGGGACGTCGGGTCCGCTGCGCACCGGGCGGTGGCCCGCGAGGCGGCCGCGAAGTCGCAGGTGCTGCTCAAGAACGCGGACGACCTGCTGCCCCTGGCCGCCGACACCAAGGTCTACGTGGCCGGGTCCAACGCGGACGACCTGGGCAACCAGGCGGGCGGCTGGACCATCTCCTGGCAGGGCGGCTCGGGCGACATCACGCCGGGCACGTCGATCCTGGAGGGCATCCAGGCGGCAGCCCCGGCCGTGACGTACTCGAAGGACGCCTCGGCGCCGGTCGGGGACGCGCAGGTGGGCATCGTCGTCGTCGGCGAGACGCCCTACGCCGAGGGGCAGGGCGACGTCGGCAACAGCGGCAAGTCCCTGAGCCTGAGCGCGGCGGACCGCTCCGCGATCGACACGGTCTGCGGCGCGCTGCCGTGCGTCGTGCTCGTCGTGTCGGGACGTCCTCAGCTGGTCACCGACCAGCTGGGCGCCATCGACGCGCTGGTGGCCTCGTGGCTGCCGGGCACCGAGGGCGCGGGCGTCGCGGACGTCCTGTTCGGCACCCGGCCCTTCACCGGACGCCTCCCCGTCAGCTGGCCGGTCACGGCGGACCAGGTGCCGGTCAACGTCGGCGACGACGTCTACGCGCCGCTGTACCCGTACGGCTGGGGCCTGCGCACGGACGCGCAGCGCGACCGGCTGACCGCGCTGGTCGCCACCCTGCCCGCGGGCGACGCGCAGGACGCCGTCCAGGCCGTGCTCGACGCGCCGATCTGGGACGGGTCGGCACTCGACCCGGCGCGCACGGGGCAGGCGGTCCGCCTGCTGTTCGCCGCGGCGGAGGAGCTGAACGGCACCGACCGCGACACCGCGACCGCTGCGGGGATCGTCGTCTCGCTCGTGCGCGACCTCGCCCAGGAGGCCTCCGGTCCCGACGACGCCGCTGCACCCGACTCCGCTGACGCGGCCCTGACCGCCGACGCCGAGCACGCGCTGATGTCCGGCGACGCGAGCGGCGCGGTCGACCTCCTGGCCGACGTTCTCGGCGTCTCGACCGCCCCGCCCGTCGCGTCGACCACGAGCCTGTCGCTGTCGTCGTCGGTGAAGGTCTTCGGCAACCCGGTGACCGCACGCGTGACGGTGCGCGCTCCCGGCGGCTCGCCGACCGGGTCCGTGCAGGTGCTCGTGGACGGTACGTCGGTGGCCACCGTGCCGCTCGCGGCGGACGGCACCGCGACGGTCCGGCTCGCCGCGAACCTCAGCACGGGCCGCCACGCGATCACGGCCGTCTACGGGGGCGCGCCGGCGGCCGACCCGCCGGTGGCCGGCTCGACGTCGGCGGCCGCGACCCTCTGGGTGACCCGGGCCCTGCCCACGGTCCGCACGGACGGCACCGACTGGACGGTGCGCCGGTCCGACCCCAAGCAGGTGCACGTCCAGGTGGCCGGTGTCGCGGGGGTCACCCCGACCGGCACGGTCGACGTCTGGGTCAACGGCTCCCGCAAGGGCTCCGCCACCCTGGACGCCCGGGGCACCGCGGTCGTGACGCTGCCCGTCGGGACCCGGACCTCGCTCGTCCTCGTCACCTACGGCGGCGACCCGACCTACCTGCCGTGGATCGGCTCTCCCCACCTTCTGGTGGTGAGGTGACCCCTAACGGGTGACAACGGACCAAAGTCCTTCAGCACCTGCCGGATCTTGTCGATCCTCTCCTCGTCGACGACGAACGAGGAGGTCCCGCGATGCGCAACGGCTTTGACATCTACCGGGTCGGTCCGGACCGGAACCACCAGGAGCCCCAGAGCCCGTGGGGCTGGACCCCGCGTCGTGGCGAGGTGCCCACCGGTGAGACCGTCGTGCAGGACCACGACTTCACGCTGACCTACACGGGCAACGACCCGCAGCTGGCCGCCGCGTTCGCCCGCGGTGCCCGGCTCAAGGAGATCGTCACCCTGTGGCCCGAGCTCGCGTTCTACCCCTCGACGGCGGGCGGCTTCCTCCCGGACGGGAACATCTTCCCGATCCGCGGCGACTACAAGCCGCCGAGCGGGCTCAGCAACCTGCGCTCGAAGCTCAACTCGCGTCGCTCGTCGGGCGCGCACGCGGCAGAGGTCACCGCCCAGCCGTGAGGTGAGGTCCGGCTCCGTGCGTGAGAATGGGTGCAGACCCGTCCCCCGACAGGAGCGCCCGTGACCCTCGAGCACGCCCCGCGCGTCGCCATGCTCTCGGTGCACACGTCCCCGCTCGAGCAGCCGGGGACGGGTGACGCCGGCGGGATGAACGTCTACGTCCTCGAGCTGTCCCGCGCGCTGGCCGCTCGCGGTGCCCGTGTCGAGATCTTCACGCGAGCGACGTCCTCGGACCAGGCCGAGACCGTGCTGCTGCCCGGCGCCGACGCGCTCGGACGTCCCCTCGTCGGTGACGCCGCCCGCGCGGTGCTGCTCGCCGACGAGGTGGGCCCCGGCGTGACGCCGCCGATCCTGGTGCACCACGTGCCTGCCGGCCCGTTCGAGCGGCTGGACAAGAACGACCTGCCGGGCGTCCTGTGCGGGATGGCCGCCGGGGTCCTGCGCTGGGAGGCCGCGCGCCGGCCCGGCTGGTACGACGTCGTGCACTCCCACTACTGGCTGTCCGGGCAGGTCGGCCAGATCGCCGCGGACCGCTGGGAGGTGCCGCTGGTGCACACCGCGCACACCCTCGCGCGCGTCAAGAACGCGTCCCTGGCACCGGGCGACACCCCCGAGCCGACCGCGCGGGTGGTCGGGGAGGAGCAGCTCGCGGCCGAGGCGGACGCGCTGGTAGCCAGCACCCCGGTCGAGGCCGAGGAGCTGGTCGAGCTGTACGGCGCCGACCCCGACCGCGTGCACGTGGTGGAGCCGGGTGTGGACCTGGACCGGTTCGTGCCGGGCGACCAGGCGACGGCCCGCCGCGAGCTCGGGCTGCCGGCCGACCGCCAGATCGTCCTGTTCGCCGGGCGCGTGCAGGCCCTCAAGGCCCCGGACGTGCTGGTCAGCGCCCTGGGCGTCCTGCGCGAGACCGGCCGGCCGGTTCCCCTGCTCGTCGTGCTCGGTGGCCCGTCCGGTCGCTCCAGCGCGGTGCGCGAGCTCCAGGCGCTCGCGGCCATGACGGGGGTGGCCGACGACGTCGTCGTGCACCCGCCCGCCGACCGCGACACCCTTGCGCGCTGGTACCACGCGGCCGACGTGGTCGCGATGCCGTCGCGCAGCGAGTCGTTCGGGCTCGTGGCCGCCGAGGCCCAGGCCAGCGGGGTGCCGGTCATCGCCGCGTGCGTCGGCGGGCTGCGCACGATCGTCGACCACGACGTGTCCGGCCGCCTGGTCCGCGGCCACGACCCGGCGGTGTGGGCCGACGTGATCTCGGACGTGCTGCACTCCACCGAGGACCGCGCGCGGTACGCCGTCGGCGCCCGCCGGGTGGCCGAGCGGTTCGGCTGGGAGACCACCGCGGACCAGATGCTCAAGGTCTACTCGGTGGCCGGCGAGGTCCGGGCGTCCCGCGTCTGAGGGTCGGACGTCCCAGGCCGCCTCGGGGCGCCTGCGGCAGGATGGGCCCATGACCTACACCCTCGTGCTGCTCCGCCACGGCGAGAGCGAGTGGAATGCGAAGAACCTGTTCACCGGCTGGGTCGACGTGCCGCTGTCGGAGAAGGGCACCGCGGAGGCCGTCCGCGGCGGCACGCTGCTCACCGACGCGGGCGTGCTGCCCGACGTCGTGCACACGTCGCTGCTGCGCCGGGCCATCACCACGGCCAACCTGGCCCTCGACGCCGCCGACCGTCACTGGATCCCCGTCAAGCGCTCCTGGCGCCTGAACGAGCGGCACTACGGCGCCCTGCAGGGCAAGGACAAGAAGCAGACGCTCGAGGAGTACGGCGAGGAGCAGTTCATGCTCTGGCGCCGGTCCTACGACTTCCCGCCGCCGGACATCGAGCTGGGCTCGGAGTTCTCGCAGGACGCCGACCCGCGCTACGCCGGTGAGCCGATCCCGCGCGCCGAGGCGCTCGAGCAGGTCCTCGTCCGCGCGCTGCCGTACTGGGAGTCGGACATCGTCCCCGACCTGCAGGCCCGCAAGGTCGTGCTGGTCGCGGCCCACGGCAACTCGATCCGCGCCCTGGTCAAGCACCTGGACGACGTGGACAGCAGCACGATCGCCGGCATCAACATCCCCACCGGCATCCCGCTGCTCTACACGCTCGACGAGGAGACGCTGAAGCCCACCAACCCAGGCGGCACGTACCTGGACCCGGAGGCCGCCGCCGAGGCGATCAAGGCCGTGGCCAACCAGGGTCGCTGACCCCGACACACCACAACGTCCGAGCAGATGGAGCCCCTGGGGCGCATCTGCTCGGACGTTGCTGCGTTCAGCGGGCGTCGAAGCTCGCGATCGCCGCCTTCGTCGCCGATAGGCGCCAGGCCTGCTCGACCAGCTCGGCGAGGGCGTCCCAGTCCGGGTCGTGCGCGGCGTCGAGGTGCGCGCCGATCCACCCGAACCGGCCCATGTACGGGGCGACGAAGTACCGGGCCGGATCGCGCGCGACGATCGCCTGCTGCTCGTGCCGGTCGGCCTTGCACCAGAGGGCGAGCCGGCCGTCGGCGTGATGGTCGGGCAGGATCCATGCGAACCGGCTGCCGCGCGTGAAGAACCCGGTGTTGCCGTACACGTCGACCTCGGCCACCGTCTCGGGCAGCTGGGCGACGACTGCGCCCAGCCTCGCGCGGGCGACGGCGCCGGCGCCGCCGGCTCCCGGCGGGGAGCTGCCGTTCTCGGCGTCGGCCTGAGCCGGGGTCAGCCGGCGGTGCGGTCCAGCTCCGGGCGGCCGACGCCCGTCACCAGGTAGGTCACGCGGCGGGCGACCGAGACCCCGTGGTCCCCGAACCGCTCGTAGTACCGGCCGAGCAGGGTGACGTCGACCGTCTCCTGCGTGGTGCCGGCCCAGGAGCCCCCGAGCAGCCCCGCGAACGTGTCCTCGTGCAGCTCGTCGAGGAGGTCGTCGTCCTGCTCGATGCTCTCCGCCAGCTGGATCTCGCGGCTGTTCAGCAGCGTGGTGGTGCGCCGGGCCACGCGGACGGCGGCGTCGTGCATCTCGGCGAACGTGCCGGACAGCGCCTGCGGCACCGCGTGCCGCGGGTACCGGCCCCGGGCCACCTGGGCGATGTGCCGGGCGAGGTCGCCCATGCGCTCCAGCGACGCGCTCATGCGCAGTGCGGAGACGACGATCCGCAGGTCGGTGGCGACGGGCTGCTGCTGCGCGAGCAGCAGGACGCACCGCTCGTCGAGGTCGCGCTCGATCGCGTCGATAGCCAGGTCGTCGGCGATCACGGACTCCGCGAGTGCCAGGTCAGCCGTGAGCAGCGCGATGCCGGCGTTGGTGATGGCCTGCTCGACCCGACCGCTCATCGCCGCCAGGTCCTCGCCCAGCTGGTGCAGCTCGGCGTCGAAGATGTCCCGCATGTGCTCCCTCTCGTGCCGCCACGGCAGGTGCCGCGCGCAGCGACAGGCTGACATCGGCAGGTGAACGGACGGGCGCCTCCAGATGAACGGACGACGGCCGTTGTGCACACGCCCCGGCACCTCATGCGAATCGGGTGAGGCAGCAGCACCTCCACCTGGGCCAGCATGGCGGAAGGGGCATCGACGCGGGACGACGGAGGGACGACAGATGGCGCAGCGGGTGACGGCATGGGTCGGCTGGGTGTGGTTCGCGGCGTTCGCGATCCTCGTCTCGGGACTCTTCAACATCATCGCGGGGGGCGTCGCGGTCTTCTCCCCGAAGACCGTCGTGTCCTGGACGCCGGACGGCATCGCCCTGGTGGACGTCTCGACGTGGGGCTGGGTTCACCTGGTCCTGGGTGCTCTGCTGCTGCTCGTCGGGTTCGCGCTGTTCTCCGGGGCCGGCTGGGCGCGCGTCACCGCGATCGTGCTGGTGCTCCTCAACATGTTCGCGCAGTTCGTGTCGCTCCCGGTCACCCCGTGGTGGTCGCTCACCGCCATCGCCCTGGACTTCTTCATCCTGTGGGCGCTGACTGTGCACGGTGACGAGGTCGCGCGCGCCAACCGCTGAAAGAACCGTCCGACACGAGAGGTATGACGATGACGACGTTCACGGCGTGGAAGTTCGACACCGCCGACGGAGCTGCCAAGGCCGTCGACGCCCTGAAGGCAGCGCAGACCGACCGGCTGGTGCGGATCGTCGACCACGCGGTCATCAGCTGGCCCCAGGGTGAGGCGAAGCCCTCGATGCACCACTCGAACGACGACAAGCTCCGCGGCACGGGCTGGGGCGCGTTCTGGGGGCTGCTGTTCGGCGGACTCTTCTTCGTGCCGCTGCTCGGAGCCGCGGTGGGTGCCGCGATCGGGGGAGTCAGCAAGGCGGTCGCCGCGGTGGGCATCGACGACGCCCAGCTGGAGAGCATCCGCGCGCAGATCACGGAGGGCACCTCGCTGCTGTGCGCGGTGACCGAGAACGCGGACATGGACCGTCTGGGTGAGCGGTTCCACGGCCTGCACAGCACGCTCGTGGCCACCAACCTGACGGAGGGCGAGCGGTCGCTGCTGATGGAGACCTTCGGCTGAGTGAACGCCCGGTGAACGCTCCACGGCGGGCGGGCGCCGGGGGGCGCCATCGGCGTGTCGCACCCTCCGGCGCGTCCTAGGGTGAGTGCCGTGGACGGGATCGACGGGCTGCTGCTCCTCCTCGCCGGCGGGCTCGGCCTGCTGACGGGGGTCTGGGCGACCCTGGCGTTCCGGTGGAGCGAGCGGACGCAGCGTGCGCTGCCGCCGCGGGCGGAGCCCACGCTCGACGACGGGCTCGTCCGCATGCTCGCGGTGCTGCGCTCCGCGGCGGTGGTGCTCGACGACGCCGACGACGTGGTGCGCGCCAGCGCGCCGGCCCACGCCCTGGGCATCGTGCGCGACGGACGCATCGCCCCGGCGGCGATCCGGGACCTCATCGCCCTGGTCCGCCGCGACGGCGTGATCCGCGACGAGGTGCTCGAGGTGCCCCGCGGTCCCGTCGGACCCGGTGTCCTGCTGGTCCAGGTGCGTGTGGCGCAGGTGAGTGCCGAGCACCTGGTGGTGCTGGCGGAGGACCTGACGCAGGCGCGGCGGCTCGAGGCGATCCGGCGCGACTTCGTCGTGAACGTGTCCCACGAGCTGAAGACTCCCGTCGGTGCCCTGGCGCTCCTCGCCGAGACCGTGCAGGACGCCGCGGACGACCCGGAGGCCGTGCGCCGGTTCGCCGGCCGCATGCAGGCGGAGGCCACCCGGCTGTCCGCGCTGGTGCACGAGATACGTGGACGAGGTCCTCTCCGAGGCCGTCGACCGCGCCCGCACCACCGCGGAGGCCAAGAAGGTGCGGCTCGACATCGGCGGCGAGCGCGGCACGCGGGTGCTGGGCCAGCGCGACCTGCTGGTCACCGCGGTGCGCAACCTGCTGGACAACGCGGTGGCGTACTCCGGCGAGGCGTCGCACGTCGGCGTCGGGGTGCGCACCCATGGCGAGCTCGTGGAGATCGCGGTGGTCGACGAGGGCATCGGCATCACCCCGGCCGAGCAGGAGCGGGTGTTCGAGCGGTTCTACCGCGTGGACCCCGCCCGCTCCCGGGACACCGGCGGCACCGGGCTGGGCCTGTCGATCGTCAAGCACGTCGCCGCGGACCACGGGGGAGAGGTGACCGTCTGGTCGCAGCCCGGCCGCGGGTCCACGTTCACGCTCCGGCTGCCGCGCGCGGAGGAGCCCACCGCCCCCGTCGCCGAGCTGCCCGGCGTGCCCGTCACCATCGAAGGAGCGCACGTGCGCCGGACCGCGTCATGACCCGGATCCTGCTCGTCGAGGACGAGGAGTCCTACCGGGACCCGTTGACGTACCAGCTGGAGCGCGAGGGCTTCGACGTCGTCACCGCGGCGACCGGACCCGAGGCCCTGGCCCGGTTCGACGAGTTCGGCGCCGACCTGGTGCTCCTCGACCTCATGCTCCCCGGGCTGCCCGGCACCGAGGTGTGCCGCCGGCTGCGCCTGGTCAGCGACGTGCCGGTCATCATGCTCACCGCCAAGGACGACGAGATCGACAAGGTGGTCGGCCTGGAGCTGGGCGCCGACGACTACGTCACCAAGCCGTACTCGTCACGCGAGCTGCTGGCCCGCGTCCGCGCGGTGCTGCGCCGCCGGGAGGCGGTCGTCACTGCGGGCGCCCCCGCCGCGCCCGAGGTCGAGGACGACGACCTGCTGGTGGCGGGACCGGTGCGGATGGACGTCGAGCGGCACACCGTCCGGGTGCGCGACGAGGCCGTCGCCTTCCCGCTCAAGGAGTTCGAGCTGCTCGAGCTGCTGCTCCGCAACGCCGGCCGCGTGCTCACCCGCGGGCAGCTGATCGACCGGATCTGGGGGTCCGACTACGTCGGCGACACCAAGACGCTCGACGTCCACGTCAAGCGGGTCCGCGCCAAGATCGAGGTCGACCCGGCCAACCCGGCGCTCCTGCTCACGGTCCGCGGTCTGGGCTACAAGCTGACCGACGACGGCGAGTAGCCCGCCCCGGACCTGACGCCCCGCCCACCGATCCGGTGCGTGGGGCGTCGTGCTGTACCGCCATCGTTCACCTGGGGTTCACCCGCAGCCGCCCACCTGGTCACGTCGGCTTCCTACCGTCAGCATCGCCGCGCACACATCGGTGCGCACCTGATCGACAGGACGGAACACAGTGAAGCTCTCCCTCCACGGCCGGATCGGCGCGATCGCCCTCACCGGCGCGCTCGCCCTCTCCCTCGCGGCCTGCGGATCGGACGACCCGACCGGGTCCGGCGACACCACGGACGCCCCCGCGCAGAGCACGCTCAGCGGTGACCTGAACGGCGCCGGCGCCACGTCGCAGGAGAAGGCGATGGACGCCTGGCGCGCCGGCTTCCAGAGCGCGAACCCTGACGTCAACATCAACTACGACCCGGTCGGCTCCGGCGGCGGTCGCACGCAGTTCCTCGACGGCTCCGTCGACTTCGCCGGCTCCGACTCGGCGCTGAACGCCGAGGAGCTCGAGTCGGCCAAGGCCATCTGCACCACCGAGGCCATCGACCTGCCTGTCTACATCAGCCCGATCGCGGTCGTGTTCAACCTCGAGGGCGTCACCGAGCTCAACCTGTCGGCCGCCACCATCGCGGGGATCTTCGACAACAAGATCACCACCTGGGACGCACCCGAGATCGCGGCGGAGAACCCCGACGCCACGCTCCCGGCCACGGCGATCACGCCGGTGCACCGCTCCGACGAGTCGGGCACCACGAAGAACTTCACCGACTACCTGGCCAAGGCGTCCGGTGGCGCGTGGACGTACGAGGCCGACGGCAACTGGCCGTTCCAGACCGGTGAGTCGGCGCAGGGCACCTCGGGCGTCATCCAGGCGGTCCAGGGAGCGGACGGCACCATCGCGTACGCGGACAACTCGGCGGTCGGCACGCTCGGCGTGGCCAGCATCAAGGTCGGCGAGGAGTGGGTGGCCCCGTCCGAGGAGGGTGCGGCCGCTGCGGTCGACGCCTCCCCGCGTGACGACGAGCGTGCCGAGCACGACATCGTCATCAAGATCGACCGCGAGACGACCCAGGCCGGCGCCTACCCGCTGATCCTGATCTCGTACGGCGTGGCGTGCCTCCAGTACGACACCGCCGAGAAGGCCGACCTGGTCAAGGGCTTCCTCAGCTACGTCGTCAGCGCCGAGGGCCAGTCCGCCGCCGAGGAGGCCGCGGGTTCCGCGCCGCTGTCCGACGCGCTCCGCACGGACGTCCAGGCCGCGATCGACGCGATCACCGCGGCGGCCTGACGCACGTTGCACGACCCACGACGAGACGCAGGAGAGAAGTGACCAGCACCCAGAGCCCGCCGACGCCGACGCAGAGCCCGACGCTCGCGCCGGCGCCCGTGCGGCGTCGTCGTACCCGCGTGGTCGACCGGGGCGCCAGCCGGCTGTTCCGGTGGACCGCCACGGCAGCGGGAGCGCTCATCCTCCTGGTGCTGGTGGCGGTCGCCGCGTTCCTGGTGCTGCGCGCCTGGCCCGCGCTCGCCACGCCGGCCGCCGAGCTGACCGAGAAGGTCTCCTGGATGGGCGACGCCACGTCGCTGCTCGACTTCGTCGGCCCGCTGATCTTCGGCACGATCCTCGCCGCGGCGCTCGCCCTGGTGATCGCGACACCGATCGCGCTCGGCATCGCGCTGTTCACCTCGCACTACGCACCGCGCCGGCTGGCCTCCGGCCTCGGCTACCTGGTGGACCTGCTCGCCGCCATCCCCTCGGTCGTCTACGGCCTGTGGGGCGGCCTGGTGCTCGCCCCGATGGTCAAGCCGATCTGGGCGTGGCTCAACGAGTACCTCGGCTTCATCCCGCTCTTCGGCGGGACGGTCTCCCCGACCGCCCGCGTGCTCATGACCGTCGGCATCGTGCTCGCCGTGATGATCCTGCCGATCATCACCGCGGTCAGCCGCGAGGTGTTCCTGCAGACCCCGCGCCTGCACGAGGAGGCCGCGCTCGCGCTCGGCGCCACCCGGTGGGAGATGATCCGGGTCGCCGTGCTGCCCTTCGCCCGCTCGGGCATCGTCTCCGCCGCGATGCTCGGCCTGGGCCGCGCGCTCGGCGAGACGATGGCCGTGCTCATGATCCTGTCGCCCGGGTTCCTCTACTCGTTCCACCTGCTCGAGGCCGGTCAGCAGCAGACGATCGCGGCCAACATCGCCGCCCAGTTCCCCGAGGCCAACCCGCTGGGCGTCTCCGCCCTGATCGCGACGGGTCTCGCGCTGTTCGTCATCACCCTGATCGTCAACATGGCCGCCCGCGCGATCGTCGCGCGCCGCAAGGACTTCTCGGGAGCGAACTGATGACCGCCCCTACCGTCGACAACAGCGAGCTCCGCGCTCTGCTGCGGCAGGTCGACCCGCGCCGCCACCGCACCGACCGGGTCATGCGCGTGCTGATCGTCGGCGCGTTCGTGATCGCGATGCTCCCGCTGGTCTCCGTCTCGTGGACGGTGCTGGTCAACGGCATCGAGCGCTTCAACATGTACTTCCTCACGCACTCGATGCGCGGGGTGTACGGCGGCATGGACGCCGGTGGCATCTACCACGCGATCATCGGCACCCTGGAGATCACGCTCTTCGCGACGCTCATCTCCGTGCCGATCGGTCTGCTCGCCGCCATCTACCTCGTCGAGTACGGGCGCGGACAGCTGGCGCGGTGGGTGACGTTCTTCGTCGACGTGATGACCGGCATCCCGTCGATCGTCGCGGGCCTGTTCGCGTACGCGCTGTTCGCCGTGATCCTCGGTCCCGGCATCCGGATGGGTGCCGTCGGCTCGGTCGCCCTGAGCGTGCTGATGATCCCGGTGGTGGTGCGCTCCTGCGAGGAGATGCTGCGGCTGGTGCCCAACGAGCTGCGCGAGGCGGCCCTCGCCCTGGGCGTGCCGCGGTGGCTGGTGGTCATCAAGGTCGTGCTGCGCACCGCGGTGGCCGGCATCGGCACCGGCATCACGCTCGCGATCGCCCGGGTCATCGGGGAGACCGCCCCGCTGCTCATCACCGTCGGCGTCATCGACTCGATCAACTTCAACCTGTTCGAGGGCCGCATGATGACGCTCCCTGTCTACGTGTACCGGCAGTACTCGCAGGGTCTGGTGCCCTGCACGCCCGGCGCCACCGACTGCATCCCGACGATCAACTACGACCGGGCCTGGGCCGCCGCGCTGACGCTGATCCTCATCGTCATGCTGCTCAACCTGATCGGCCGCCTGATCACCCGCTTCTTCGCCCCCAAGAACCTCGGCTGAAAGACACCTCCCATGGCACAGCGCATCGACGTCAAGGACCTGAACATCTTCTACGGCGAGTTCAAGGCCGTGGCTGACGTGGAGATGTCGGTCGAGCCCCGCTCGGTCACCGCCTTCATCGGCCCGTCCGGCTGCGGGAAGTCGACCTTCCTGCGGACGCTGAACCGCATGCACGAGGTCATCCCCGGCGCGCACGTGCAGGGCAGCGTCGCGATGGACGGCGTGGACCTGTACGGCTCCGACATCGACCCCGTCGCGGTCCGCCGTCAGGTGGGCATGGTGTTCCAGCGCCCCAACCCGTTCCCGACGATGTCGATCGCGGAGAACGTGCTGGCGGGCATCAAGCTCAACAACAAGCGCATCTCGAAGAGCGCCGCCGACGACATCGTCGAGCAGTCGCTGCGCCACGCGAACCTCTGGAACGAGGTGAAGGACCGGCTGAACCGCCCCGGTTCCGGCCTCTCGGGCGGGCAGCAGCAGCGCCTGTGCATCGCGCGCGCGATCGCCGTGAAGCCTCAGGTGCTCCTCATGGACGAGCCGTGCTCGGCCCTGGACCCGATCTCCACGCTGGCGATCGAGGACCTCATCGCCGAGCTCAAGTCGGACTACACGATCGTGATCGTCACGCACAACATGCAGCAGGCGGCCCGCGTCTCGGACCGGACGGCGTTCTTCAACCTCGCCGCAACCGGGGAGCCGGGCCGGCTGGTGGAGATCGACGAGACGTCGACGATCTTCTCCTCGCCGCGCGTGCAGGCCACGGAGGACTACATCTCGGGCCGCTTCGGCTGAGCAGACGCACGCAGAAGGGGCCGCCGGTTCGCCGACGGCCCCTTCTGTCGTGCGGTCAGCTGTCGGTGGTGGGCACCGCGGAGGCGTACTCGGGGAGGGTGCCGTCGAGCACGGGCACCTCGACCACGATCGAGCCGGCCTCGGGCGTGGAGACGGTCACCTCCACCAGGCCGCCCGGCGGGACGTCGACGGCAGGGAACGTCACCTCGGCGAACCCGTCCTCGGACCCGCGCCCGGTACCGAGCAGCACGGTCTCCTTCGGGCCCAGCTCGACGGTCGTCTCCTCGTCGCCGACGGCCAGCGTGACCGTGCGGTCCTCGCTGCTCTGGTTGACCAGCCCGCCCTGCATGGAGCCGACGTCGCCCTCGGCCGCGGAGAGCACCAGGAGGTTCGACGCGCGCACGTCACCGAGCGTCACGCGGACGCCGTCGGAGGCGGAGTACTGGTCCTCGGTGGTCATCGGGTTGGTCGCGGAGCAACCGGCGAGCACGAGCCCCGCGACGGCGAGGCCGGTGGTGAGGGCGGCAACCCGGAGGGTGCGGGGGCGGGGCGAGGTCACGATGACTCCTCGGGGCGTCGGGCACTGCGGGCGATCGACGGGGTGTCCGTCCGAGGGCCAGCCTAGCCGCCGCACGGGGGTCCGCCCGGCTGCGGGACAGCCCGGACGGCGCTCGTCGTCGGTCTGCGGCGATGGGCGCTTGACCTGCGCGGATGGCCGTAATCACGCGGCAAAAGGCGAAAATCGGCGTGATAAGATACCCCTCTGCGAAAGGGGACACCTGCAGATGACTTTCACTGTTGGGGAGACCGTTGTCTACCCGCACCACGGTGCGGCATTGATCGAAGAGATCAAGACCAGGACCATCCGCGGAGAGGACAAGCTCTACCTCAAGCTCAAGGTCGCTCAGGGAGATCTCACCATCGAGGTCCCGGCTGAGAACGTCGATCTGGTGGGCGTGCGTGACGTGGTGGGTCAGGAAGGTCTCGACAAGGTGTTCGAGGTCCTCCGGGCGCCGTACACCGAAGAGCCGACCAACTGGTCCCGTCGTTACAAGGCGAACCTCGAGAAGCTCGCGTCGGGTGACGTCATCAAGGTGGCGGAGGTCGTGCGCGACCTCTCGCGCCGGGACGCCGACCGTGGCCTGTCTGCGGGCGAGAAGCGCATGCTCGCCAAGGCCCGCCAGATCCTCGTGTCGGAGCTCGCACTCGCCGAGCACACCGAAGAGGAGAAGGCCGAAGCGATCCTCGACGAGGTCCTCGCGTCCTGACGCCGCCACACAGGTGAGCGTCGCTGCAGTCCTGACTGCCGCCGGGAGCGGCAGCAGGCTCGGTCATCCCCTCCCGAAGGCACTGGTGCCTCTGGAGGGTCAGTCGCTCGTCGCGCACGCCGCCCGCAACCTGCTGGCAGCGCGCGCGGCGGGCGACGATCGCGTCCGGGTGCTGGTGGTCACCGCGCCCGCCTTCCACCTCGCCGCCATCGAGCGCGAACTGGGGCCGCTGTCCGACGAGGTCGCGCTCCTCGTCGTCGCGGGTGGTGCCACCCGGCAGGCGTCGGTCGCCGTCGGGCTCGCCGCGCTCGTGGCCGATCCCCGTGGCGCCGACGTGGACGTGGTGCTCGTGCACGACGCCGCGCGCCCGCTCGCGCCCGCGTCCCTGGTCGAGCGGGTGATCGAGGCCGTGCGCGACGGGCATCCGGCCGTCGTGCCCGGGCTGCTGGTCACGGACACCATCAAGCGCGTCGCCCCGCACCGCGGCGTCCTCGTCGAGCCGGTGCTCGAGACCGTCCCCCGCGCCGAGCTGCGGGCCATCCAGACGCCGCAGGGGTTCACCCGCGAGCTGCTCCTGCGCGCCCACGCGTCGGGTGCCGAGCACGCGCACGACGAGGCGCTGGCCGCCTCCGACGACGCCGGCCTGGTCGAGCGGCTCGGCGAGCCCGTCTGGGTGGTCGCGGGCGACGAGCGCGCGGCCAAGATCACCACCGCGCGCGATCTCGCGATCGCCGCCCTGCCGACGGAGAGCGCCGAGTGAGCACCCTGCCCCGCACCGGGATCGGCGTCGACGTGCACGCCTACGACCCCGATCCCGCGCCGGACGCCGTCCTGCACCTCGCGGGGCTGTCCTGGCCGGGGGAGCGTCCGCTGGCGGGGCACTCCGACGCGTACGTCGCCGCGCACGCCGCCGCCGACGCCCTGCTGTCCGCGGC
>NZ_JBFUHU010000046.1:0-14858 GCF_056402235.1 Cellulomonas sp. P4_B5_2 | reverse complement strand
CCACCAAGCGGTCGGCGCGCGCCGCGACCGGGTGGCCGGTGACGCGGTGGGTCGCGCAGCTGCGTCCGGACCCCCTGCGACGCCTCGGACTGGGGCGGGACCGGCTCCGGGCGGGGCAGGACGACCTGCTGCGCTCGTCCCGCCCGGCGCCCGCGGCGGGAGAACGAGCCGCGGCGCTCAGCGCGGTGCGCACCTACGTGGACGCGGCCACGGCGGGAGCGCCGGACCACTGGGTCCTCGCTGCGCGGTCCCGGGCGGCCGACGTGGACCTCGACGACGTGCTCGACCGGACCGTGGTGCGGGTGCCCGTCGGCGCGGTCCGGGTGCCGTGGACGTGGCGGGTGCTCGCGTTCCTGCAGTGGGTGCTCCTGGCGGTGGCCGTCGCGGGGCTGGGCTGGCTCATCACGCTGGCCGCCATGGCGTGGCTGCAGCTGCCCGCGCCCGTGACGCCGATGTGGTGGGGGGTGCCCGCGCCGACGCTCCTGCTGCTCGGCGGGGTCGCCGCGGGACTGCTCGTCGCCGGACTCGGCTGGCTCGTCGGGGTGGTCGCGGGGCGCAGCCGTGCAGCGACGGCGCGCCGGCGCCTGGGTGCGTCCGTGGCGGCGGCGGTCAACGACCACGTCATCGGGCCGGTCGCCGCCGAGATGGACGCGTTGGCGCGGTGCCGCGCGGCGGCGTCGAAGGCTGCGGCCTGACCGCTCCTAGGATCGAGCGCATGACTCGCCTCGAGGTCCCCGTGCAGCTGCGCTGGTCGGACATGGACGCCTACCAGCACGTGAACAACGTCGAGATGCTCCGGCTGCTGGAGGAGGCGCGGATCGAGGCGTTCTGGAGCCACCCGGTGGCGCCCGACGGCAGCCGGGTGGAGAGCGCCTGGCCGACGGCGGTGCTCGACGCGGGTCCGGGCGCCGAGCTGTCCACGCTCGTCGCGCGTCAGGAGATCGAGTACCTCAAGCCGCTGGGCTACCGCAGGACCCCGGTGGTCGTGGAGATGTGGCTGGGCCACCTCGGCGGGGCCAGCCTGGACGTCTGCTACGAGGTGCGCGACGCGGGAGACGTCGGCCCCGAGCGCGTCACGTACGCGCGCGCTCTGACCACGTTGGTGCTGGTCGACGCGGCGACGGGAGCCCCGCGACGCATCGGAGCCGAGCAGCGCGCGGCGTGGTCCGACTTCGTCGAGGAGCCGGTCACGATCCGCCGGCGGCGCTGACCCGTCGGTCGGTGCGGGCGCGCTCGGCGGTCTCCGCCGCGCGGGCGATGTTCCGCTGCATCCCGCCGAAGACGATCCCGTGGAACGGGTACACGGACCACCAGTAAAGCTGCCCGAGCAGGCCCTTCGGGTGGAACAGCGCGCGCTGCGAGAAGACGGTCGGGGCAGCGTCGGACGTGCCCGTCGGCTCGACGCGCAGCTCCAGCCACGCCAGCCCGGGGACGCGCATCTCCGCGCGCAGCCGGAGCAGCCGACCCTCCTCGATGGCCTCGACGCGCCAGAAGTCGACGGCGTCGTCCACCAGCAGCTGGAGCGGGTCCCGACGACCACGACGCAGCCCCGGACCGCCCACGAGCCGGTCGGCCAGCCCGCGGACGCGCCACGCCAGCCCCCACGAGTACCAGCCGCGCTCGCCCCCGACGGCCTCGAGCACCCGCCACAGCGCCGCGGGGGAGGCGTCGACGGTGACCTGGCGCTCGTCGACGAACAGCGAGCCGCCGGCCCAGTCCGGGTCGCTCGGCAGCGGGTCGCTGGGCGCGCCCGGCACGGAGGCCGACGACCACCGCGTGGTGACGGCCGCGTCCTGCACGCGCTGCAGGGCCAGCCGCACCGCGCGGTCGAAGCCGATGAGACCACCGGGCGGGTCGGGCACGTGCTCGGCGATGTCGTGCTCGTCGCAGACCACCTCGTGCACCAGCGACTCGACCAGCGGACGCGCGAGGCCGCCGGGCACCGGGGTCACCAGCGACACCCAGAGGCTGGACAGCTTCGGGGTCAGCACGGGGACGCCGACGATGACCCGTCGGTGCAGCCCGGACGCGGCGGCGTAGCGCTGCATCATGTCGCGGTAGGTCAGGACGTCCGGGCCACCGATGTCGAACCCGCGGCTGACCTCGGCGGGCATCGTCGCGGAGCCGACGAGGTAGCGCAGGACGTCCCGGATGGCGATCGGCTGGATGCGGTTCTCCACCCAGCGCGGCACGGTCATCGCCGGCAGGCGCTCGGTGAGGTAGCGCATCATCTCGAACGACGCCGAGCCCGACCCGAGGATGACCGCCGCCCGCAGCACCGTCGTCGGGACGCCGCTGGCCAGCAGGATCTCGCCCACCTCGGTGCGGGACGCCAGGTGCGGGGAGAGGTCCTCGCCCTCGGGGTAGAGGCCGCCGAGGTAGACGATCCGCTCGACCCCCGCCTCGCGCGCCGCCTGCCCGAAGACGAGCGCGGTGTGCCGGTCGGTCGACTCGAAGCTGCGCCCGGAGCCCAGCGAGTGGATCAGGTAGTACGCGATCTGCGTGCCCTCCAGAGCGGCGCGGATCTGCTCGGGGTCCGCCGCGTCGGCGGCTGCGACCTCCACGTCGGCGTACCAGGGGCGTCCCCGAAGCCGGTCGGGGTGCCGGGCGACCGCTCGCACGCGGTAGCCGGCCGCGAGCAGCTCCGGGACCAGTCGTCCGCCCACGTAGCCGGTGACACCGGTGACGGCGACGAGAGGGGCGTCGGCGCGCGGGCGCCCGTCCGGACCGAGTCCGGGCACCAGGCCCTCGAGGGTCTCCGCGACCGGCGCGGGCAGGAGGTCGTCCGGGGCAGTGGCCATCTGGGAAGTCTGCGGTGCCTGGCGCGGACCCGCACCCGGTCGCGCCGGATCCTCAGCCGCCGCTCAGCAACGCGAGCGTCTGCCGCTCCGCGACGGCCTGCGATCGGGTCGGGCGGATGGTCGAGCCCCGCTCCCAGAGCTCGACGACCCTGGGGTCGATGTAGGACGCCCGGCACACGGCGGGCGTGTTGCCCAGCTCCTCGGCCACCGCACGCACGACGTCGGTGACCACGCGGCGGCGGGCGCGCTCGGACGCCGGGGGCGCACCGGCGTCGGCCAGCCCGCGCGCGGCGAGCACGGTCGCGTGCCACGTGCGGAAGTCCTTCGGGGTGGCGTCCTCGCCCAGCTGCCGCTTGACGTAGGCGCCGACGTCCGCGCTGGTCACGTCGTGCCACCCGCCGTCGTCGTCGCGCCAGGCCAGGAGCTCCGGGCCGTCGTCCCGCCTCCGGGTCAACGTCCGCACCAGGGCCGCGACGTCGTCGTCCTCGACCACCGTGTCCCGGACCTGGCCCGACTTGGCGGGGAAGTTCAGGTGCACGCGGCCGGGGTCTCCCTCGTTCTCGGGTGCCAGGACGCGGACGTGCGACCGCAGCAGGGTCGCCAACCCGTACGAGCCGTGCTGGAGCGCGTACCCCTCGCCGCCCACCCGCAGGTAGGCGAGGTCGAGCAGCCGGAACGCCAGCGCGAGCACCTTCTGGCGCGGCATGCCCTCGAGCGCGAGGTCCGCCCGGACGCGTCGTCGGGCTGCGGGCAGACGACGGGCGACGTCGAGCACGTGGTCGTGCTTGAGACGACCCCGACGCACGGTCCACTGCTGGTGGTACAGGTACTGCCGGCGCTCGGCGTCGTCGAGTCCCGCCGCCTGGATGTGGCCGTTGGGCCAGGGGCTGATCCACACCTCGCGCCACGCCGGCGGGATCGCGAGCGTCGTGATCCGCTCGAGGTGCTTCTCGTCGACGATCCGGACCTTGTCGAGGTCGAGGTAGACGAACCCCCGACCGGCTCGACGTCGCGACCAGCCGGGGGCGTCGATGCGGACGCGGCGCAGGCGAACCATGCCGGAAGTGTCGCCCGGCCGGTCTGAGTCCGCGCGGTGAGCGTCAGTCGGGGAAGCGGACCATGCCTTCCTGGGCCACCGAAGCGACGAGCGTCCCGTCCTGCGTGAACACCCGCGCGGCCCCGAGCCCGCGACCGCCCTGCGCGCTCGGCGTGGACTGCACGTACCGGAGCCAGTCGTCGACGCGGACGTCCCGGTGCCACCACATGGCGTGGTCGAGCGACGCGATCGACAGCCCGCGGGTGACCCACGAGCGGCCCGCCCGGCGCAGGATCGGCTCGAGCATCACCTGGTCGCACGCGTAGGCCAGGAGCGCGCGGTGCAGCAGCTGGTCGTCGGGCACCGGTCCTCGCGACCGGAACCACACGGCCTGCTGACCGGTCGCCTTCGTGGGCGGGCCGAGGTAGATCGCCCCGTCGACGTGCCGGACGTCGAACGCCGCCTCCTGCGTCCAGAACTTGGCTACCGGGTGGTCGATCCCACCGAGCAGCTCCAGCGCGGACGGCACCTCGTCGGGCCCGGGGATCCCGGCCGGCATCGGGTCGGCGTAGTCGAGGCCGGGCTGCTGCTCCTGGAAGGACGTGATCATCGACAGGATCGCCTCGCCACCCTGCAGCGCGTGCGTCCGCCGGGCGCTGAACGACCGTCCGTCCCGCAGCCGCTCGACCGCGAAGGTGATGGGCTCGCGCACGTCACCGGCGCGCAGGAAGTAGCCGTGCAGCGAGTGGGGGAGCCGGCCGTCCGTGACCGTCCGCCCGGCGGCGAGGAGCGCCTGCGCGAGCACCTGACCGCCGAAGACGCGCCCGCTTGGCTGCGGCAGGCTGCGACCGGTGAACTGGTCCGGCGTGCCGGGGTCCTCCTCCAGCCGCAGGATGTCGAGCACGGGGGCGGTCGGGTCGGGCTCGATCGTCATGGACGGCAGCGTCTCACGACGGGCGGCACCCGAAAGGTGTCCGCACGGCGTGACGTCGGTCGCAGCGGACTCAGTCGTCGAAGGTGTTGAGCATCGAGTGCGCGGCCCGCTCGAGGTAGTCCCAGAGCTCCGCGTGGTGCATCGGCGCAAGGTCCAGGCTGTCGACCGCGGCCCGCATGTGCAGGAGCCAGCGGTCACGCGCGTCGGGGTTGACCTTGAAGGGCGCGTGCCGCATGCGCAGTCGAGGATGCCCACGCTCGTCGGAGTACGTGGTCGGGCCGCCCCAGTACTGCTCGAGGAAGAGCGTCAGCCGCTCGGCGGCCGGGCCGAGGTCCTGCTCGGGGTACATGGGGCGCAGCACCGGGTCGTCGGCCACGCCGCGGTAGAACTCGTCGACCAGCCGCACGAACGTCTCGTGCCCACCGATCGCCGCGTAGAAGGAGTCGGATCTCACGCCGACATCCTCACACGCGCGCTCAGAGCCCCAGCTCCTCCAGCACCGGCAGGCCCGCGCGCACGACGGCCCGCGCGTCGGCCGCGCTGGACGTGCCGAGCGCGAGCTGCGCCAGCCGGCGGCACTCGTCGAGCGGGGTCACCGCCAGCAGCGCGGCGACGTCGGGCAGGGCGCGCGGTGTCATCGACAGGGAGGAGACCCCCAGTCCCACCAGCACCACGGCGAGCGCGGGGTTGGCTGCGGCCTCGCCGCAGACGCCCACCGGCCGACCCTGCTGCGCGCCCCCCCGGCAGGCCGCGGCCACGAGGTGCAGGACCGCGGGCTGCCACGGGTCCGACAGCTCCGCGACGGCGCCGAGCAACCGGTCCGCGGCCATCGCGTACTGGGTGAGGTCGTTGGTGCCGATGCTGGCGAACGCGGCGTGCGCCAGGATCGGCCCGGCCAGCAGTGCCGCGCTCGGTACCTCGATCATCACGCCGGCCACCGGCAGCCCGTGGGCCGCGCAGGCGGCGACGAACCGCTGGGCCTCGTCGACCGTGGACACCATCGGGGCCATCACCCAGACCTCGGCGGTCTCGGCGGCGGCGGCCCGGGCGATCGCGGTCAGCTGGTCCTCGAGCACCTCGGGGTGGCGCTCGGCGGTCCGCAGGCCGCGGACACCCAGCGCGGGGTTGATCTCCGGGTCGCCGGCGAGGAACGGCAGGGGCTTGTCGGCGCCGGCGTCGAGCGTGCGCACCACGACCTTGCGCCCGGGGAACGCAGCCAGCACGCGGCGGTAGGCCGTGACCTGCTCGTCGATGCTCGGGGCCTCGTCGCGGTCGAGGAACCCGAACTCGGTCCGGAACAGCCCGACGCCCTCGGCACCCGCGGCGGCGGCCGGTGCCGCGTCGGACGGGTCACCCACGTTCGCCAGCAGCTCGACATGGTGCCCGTCGGCGGTGTGCCCGTGCCCGTCGAACGTGCGGACCTGCGCGGCGAGGGCCAGCGCAGCCGCCACCTGCTCGTCCGTGGGGTCGACGGTCACCGTCCCCGCCGCGCCGTCCACCAGCACGAGCCCCTCGGCCACCACGGCCGCCTCGACGCCACGGGCCGCGACGACCGCGGGGATGCCGCGGGAGCGCGCCAGGATCGCCGTGTGCGAGGTGGGCCCGCCGGCGCCGGTGACGATGGCGAGCACCCGCTCGGTGTCGAGCGTCGCGACGACGGCCGGCGCCAGGTCCGCGGCGACCAGGACGAACGGCGTCTCGTGCGCCGGCACGCCCGGGGCGGCTCGGCCGATGAGCTCCGCGACGAGCCGGTCGCGGACGTCGGCGATGTCGCGCACGCGCTCCGCGAAGTACCCACCGAGCGCCTCGAACTGCTCCGCGACCGCCTCGGCAGCCTCCCAGACGGCGCGCTCCGGCACCAGCCGGTCGTCGAGGACGCGCCGCTCGGCGTCGGCGACGAGCGTCGGGTCCGCGGCGATCGCCGCGGTGGCGTGCAGGAGGTCGGCGCTGTCGCCGTCGGCACGGTCGGCGGCGGCGTCGAGCGCGGCGCGGACCACCTCGGACGCCGCGGCGATCCGCTTCGCCTCTGCGGCGTAGTCGGTGCCGGGTGGCAGACGTCGTCCGGAGGGCGGTTCCGCGATCGGGTCGGGCATGAGCACGGCTGGAGCGACCACGCGTCCTGGGCTCACCCCGATCCCGGCGATGACCGTGGGGGATGACTGGCGCACTGGCCCCACTGGGCGCACCTCCTCGTTCGACCTGACGGCAGTGTGGTCCCTCGGTGTCCGCCCACGCCACCCGGCACGCACCGTCCGGCACTGCGAGGCTGCGGACGGTGTGCCAGGGTTACGCTGGCCCTTGGCGCAGATCGGCGCCGGTCGAGCTGGGGAGTTCCATTGAGCAAGGCAGAGCAGATCCTCGCAGCGCTGGGCGGCGACGGGAACGTCGTCGACCTCGAGCCGTGCATCACCCGGCTCCGCGTCGAGGTGAGCGATGCCCATCTGGTCGACGAGGCGGCGCTGAAGGCCAGCGGCGCGTTCGGCGTGGTGCGCTCGGGCCGCATCGTCCAGGTGATCGTCGGCCCCGAGGCCGACAACCTCGCCGCCGAGCTCGACAGCCTGCGCTGACCGGCCGCCGCGGCCCCGGGCGCGACGGATGACCACCCTGCGGCTGCTGAGCCCGCTGACCGGCGTCGTCCGGCCCGTCTCGGCCGTGCCCGACCCGGTCTTCGCGGAGGGCATGGTCGGCCCCGGTGTGGCCATCGAGCCGCAGCACGTGCAGACCCAGACCGTGCTGGCGCCCGCGGACGGCGTGATCGGCGCCCTGCACCCGCACGCGTTCGCGCTCGAGCTGAGCGAGGGACGGACGATCCTCGTCCACCTCGGCATCGACACCGTCGGCCTGGCGGGGCAGGGCTTCACGCTGCACGTCGAYGGCGGTCAGACCGTCCGCGCCGGAGACCGCCTCGTGACGTGGTCCCCGGTCGACGTCTCCGCGGCCGGGCTGCAGACCGTCTGCCCGGTCGTCGCGCTCCAGGCGAACCCCGAGGCGCTCACAGTGCTGGTGGGCGACGGTGAGACCGTCCACGCGGGGGACCCTCTGATCGACTGGGCCTGACCGCTCGCTCTTGCCGTCAGCGGTCGCCGCGTGCACGGTGGAGACGAGCGCGAGCACGGGAGGCCCTGATGGCAGAGCTGTTGGTCGACTTCATCACCTCGCTCGACGGGTACGCGTCGGCCGAGGGCTGGCCGGGGTGGTGGGGCCTCGAAGGTCCCGAGTACCTGGCCTGGCTCCAGGAGTCGCCGGAGCGCGACTGGACGACCCTGATGGGCGCCACCACGTACCGGCTGATGTCCCAGTTCGCCGCGGCGGGCGCGGAAGGCGTCGACGAGCTGACCGCGATGCCCAAGGTGGTGTTCTCCACGACCCTCCGCGAACCGCTGGCCTGGGCGAACACCCGCCTCGTCGCCCAGGATCCCGTCGAGGCTGTCCGGTTGATGAAGGCCGACGACGACGTCGCCGGGCTGCGCACGATCGGCAGCCTGACGGTGTGCCGGACGCTGCTCGAGGCAGGGCTGGTCGACCGCTTCCGCGTCGTCGTCTTCCCGGTCATCACCGGGAGCACGGGGCGCGAGCGGATCTACGACCAGTACCCCGACGTCGGGCTGGAGCTGGTCGACAGCCGGACGTTCGACGGCCGGATCCAGCTCCTCGAGTACGTGCCCACGGTGCTCAACGGCCCGCCCGGGTCGTAACCCGCCACCAGTCAGTGCTCGTCGGTCGGAGCCGGTTCCTCCGTCGGCACTGGTTCGACCCCCGACGCCGCGACCCGAGCGTCCCGGTTGGCCACCATGTCGTCGAGCGGAGTGCTCCGTGGGTCCCGGGGAGCGGGGGAGTCGGTGGGAGCTCCCGGCGCCTCGAGCGACGCACGGTGGGTGGCCATGAGGTCGCGCTGGCCCGCCAGCGGCACGTCGGCGCGCTCGAGGGCGTCGCGCGTCGCGGTCCGCAGCTCGCGTGCGACCTCCCACTGCATGGCCGGCGACGTCTTGACCTTGAGCCGCAGCGTCACGGCATCCGCGCTGAGGCGTTCGATGCCCGTGATCGTCGGTTCGCCGAGGACGTGGGCGCCCACGACGGGGTTCCTGACCACTCGCGAGGCCGCCTCCGCCAGCAGTCCACGGACCTGGTCGAGGTCGGCGAAGTAGTCGACGTCGATCTCGACGACCGCGGTCGCCCAGCCCTGCGTCTTGTTGCCGACCCGCAGCATGGTCCCGTTCGGGACGTACCAGAGGGTGCCGTCCGAGTCGCGGATCTTGGTGATCCGCAGCGTGACCGCCTCGACAGTGCCGTTGGCGGGTCCCACGTCCACGACGTCGCCGACGCCGTACTGGTCCTCCAGCAGCATGAACAGGCCCGTGAGGAAGTCCTTGACCAGGCTCTGCGCGCCGAACCCGAGCGCGACGCCGATGACGCCGGCCGAGGCGATGAACGGGGCGATGTTGACCCCGAGCGTGTCCAGGATCAGGAAGAAGGCGATCCCCCCGACGATGATCGTGGCGCTCGACCGCAGCACCGAACCGAGGGTGCGGGCGCGCTGCGCACGGCGGGCGCTGGACAGCGGGTTCGCCTTGGCCAGGACGCCGCCCATCTCCGACTCCCCGATGGGCCGCAGGATCCCCCGGTCGAGGAACGGCGTCCCGTCGGCGACGTGGTTGGTGATCGTCCTGATCGTGCGACGGAGCAGAAACAGCGCGATGCTGCTGATCGCGACGATGAGGATGATCCGCAACGGGATGCCGAGGAACCACTCGCTCCACGACTGCGCCGCGGCCCTCACGCGCCACCTCCGGCCAGTCCCGTGCGGTCCGCGACGAACTGCAGCTGCTCGACCGTGAGCCCGATCGTGCGCGAGAGCGCCCGTCCGCCGTGGCCGACCCCGCGCTCGCGGCGGACGAGGACGGGCCGGTCGCTGCTGGTCGCGGCCTGCAGCGCCGCGGCGAGCTTGCGGGCGTGCAGCGGGTCCACGCGGGTGTCGCCCTCGAACACCGTGAACAGGGTGGCGGGGTACGCGGTGCCCTCGACCACGCGGTGGTAGGGCGAGTAGCCCAGCAGCCAGCCGAGCTCCGTCGGGTCGTCGGCGTCGCCGTACTCCTCGGTCCACGTGACCCCGAGGCCGAACCGCTGGTAGCGCACCATGTCGAGCAGGGGCGCCGAGCAGACGACGGCGGCGAACAGGTCGGGGCGCTGGGTCAGCGCGGCGCCGACGAGCAGGCCGCCGTTGGAGCCGCCCCAGCACGCCAGCTGGTCCGGGGTGGTCCAGCCCTGCGCGACGAGGTGGTCGCCGACGGCGTGGAAGTCGTCGAACACGTTCTGCTTGTGGGCCCGCATGCCGGCCCGGTGCCACTCCTCGCCCTCYTCGCCACCGCCGCGAAGGTTGGCGACGACGTACACGCCGCCGGCCTCCACCCACGCGAGCGTGGTCGCCGAGAACGCCGGGTCGAGGGAGATCTGGAACCCGCCGTACCCGTAGAGGATCGTCGGCGCCGGGGCGAGGGGGCGCCCCTCGGCGTCGAGCGCGTCGGTGCGCGCGACGACGAACGCGCGCACGGTCGTGCCGTCGGGGCTGGTCACCTTGATCTGCCTCGCGCGGACGTCCGGGAGGTCGGCGACGAGCCCGGGAGGAGACGCCCACAGGGTCGTCTCGCCGGTGCGCGCGTCGAACCGGTGCACAGTCGTGGGCGTCGTGTGGTCGGTGTAGGAGAACCAGATCTCCGGGCCCCCGTCGGGTCGCGTCGCGAGGCCCGAGATGGAGCCGAGCCCGGGCAGCGTGACCGCGTCGGGGAGGCGCTGACCGGTCCGGGGGTCGTGCGCGCTGACCTCGGAGACGGAGTGCCGTCGCCAGGACGCGAGCAGGAGGGTCGGCGTCGTGTCGTCCCCGCCGCCGTCGATGAACGCCACGTCCTCGAGGACCGCCGTGGGGTCCTCGGCGAGCAGGGTGGTCCAGTGCTCGACGCCCGGCGCCGTCGGGTCGGTGACCGCGATCCGCCCGCGGGGCGCGTCCAGGTTGGTGTGCACGTACAGCCGCCCGTCACGGGCCACCCATGCACCGGTCTCGGCATCCAGGCCGACGGCGACGTCGACGAACGACGGAGCGCCGAGGTCGGCGGCCGAGAGGTCGGCGATCCACACGTCGGTCCGCGGCGCCGTGCCGGCGGAGGCCGACACGATCAGCCAGCGCCCGTCGCGGGAGACCGACACGCCGTAGTAGTTGGTGTGGTCGAGGCCCGCGCCGAACACCTCGACGTCGTCCGTGGCCGGGGTGCCGAGCCGGTGGAGCCAGACGCGGCGGTGGTACTGCGCCTCGTCCTCCGGCAGCACCCCCGGGGGGAGCCGGCGCACGTAGTAGAACGCCTCGCCGCCGGGCAGCCACGCCACGGGGGAGTACCGCGCGCGGTCGATCGGGCCGTCCACCAGCTCGCCCGAGGCCACGTCGAGCACGTGCAGGACGCTCTCCTCGGTGCCGCCGGAGGACACCTGGTACGCGACGAGGTGGCCCTCCTTCGACGGCTGCCAGGCGTCCAGGGTGGTGGTGCCCGCGGGGTCGATCGCGATGGGGTCGAGCAGCACGCGCTCGTCGTCCCCGTCGACCACGACGACCACCGCGTGCTCCTGGTCGCCGGACCGGCGGGAGAAGAAGCGCCGCTCCCCGCGCCACGCGGGCGGGCTCACGAAGCCGGCACCGAGCAGCTCCTGCAGCCGCGCCGTGAGAGCCGTGTCGGCGAACGGCCCCGCGGCGGACAGGGTGTCGCGGTAGGTCACGTAGAGGTCGTCCTGCGCCGCCGACCACGCCTCGGTCTCCGCAGAGTCCGCGTCCTCCAGCGCGCGGAACGGGTCCGCGACCGCGTGCCCGTGCAGGTCCTCGACGAGATCGGTCCGAGGGGCGGTCGGGTACGTGCGCAGGGAGGGTGCGGTCATGGTCCGCAAGGCTACGACGACCGGCTGCGAGGGCGCGCGAGTGACGCAGTCGGGAGCGTCCGTCCTGCGTATGCGCACAGTGCTCTGGCAGGATCGGCGTGTGGCAGACGACCCGGGGACCGCGTCCGACGCCCTTCTGCGCCTGGCGGGGGCCTACGGGGTGGTCCCGGACCACTGGGACTTCCACGGCCGGAGCAAGCGCGCGTCGGCCGTCACCCTGCAGGGGGTGCTCGGGGCGCTCGGCGTCGACGCCTCCTCGCCCGAGCGCGTCGACCTGGCCATCGCCCACGTCGAGGACATGCCGTGGCGCCGCGTGCTGCCGCCGGTGCTCGTCGTCCGCGAGGGTCGGCAGGCGCACGTGCCTGTCCACGTCACGCACGGCGACCCGGTCCAGGTGTGGATCGAGCTGGACCCCGAGGTCGGGGGTGGTCGGCGTGAGGTCGCCCAGGCGGACGTCGCTGTCGACCCCCGCACGGTCGACGGCCGGCTCGTCGGCCGCGCCACGTTCACCCTCCCCGCCGACCTCCCGCTCGGCTGGCACGAGATCGTCTCCGAGGGGCCCAGCGCGTCGGCGCACAGCCCGCTCGTCGTGACACCGTCCCGCCTGGAGCTCCCGCCGGCGCTGCGCGAGCGCCGGACCTGGGGGCTCATGGCGCAGCTGTACTCGGTGCGCTCGCGGGCGTCCTGGGGGGTCGGTGACCTCGCGGACCTCGCCGAGATCGGGTGGCTGGCCGGACGCGAGCTCGACGCCGACTTCCTGCTCATCAACCCGCTGCACGCCGCCGAGCCCACGGTGCCGCTCACCCCGTCGCCGTACCTGCCGACCACCCGCCGCTTCGTCAGCCCCCTGTACATCCGGGTCGAGGACGTCCGTGAGACGGGCTACCTGTCGTCAGCGGACCGGGCCCTCGTGGAGTGGGCGGCCGAGCCGGTGCTCGCCATGGACGACGACGCCGGCCCGATCGACCGCGACGCCGCCTGGACCGCCAAGCGCGCGGCGCTCGAGGTCGTGTTCGCCGCCCCGCGCTCGGCCGCACGGCAGGCGGCGTTCGACGCGTTCGTCGCGCAGGAGGGCAGCGGGCTCGAGACGTTCGCGCTCTGGTGCGCGCTCGCGGAGAAGTACGAGGGCGTGACGCCGTGGCCCGCCGAGGCGCTCGACCCGTCGTCCAGCCTGGTGACCGGGCTCCGCACCGAGCTGGCCGAGCGCGTCGAGTTCCACACGTGGCTGCAGTGGGTCGCCGACGAGCAGCTGGCCGCGGCTCAGCGCGCCGCGCTCGACGGGGGCATGGCGCTCGGGATCATGCACGACCTCGCGGTCGGCGTGCACCCGGAGGGCGCGGACGTGTGGGCGCTGGGCGACGTGCTCGCCCGCGGCGCGACCGTCGGAGCCCCGCCGGACATGTACAACCAGCAGGGGCAGAACTGGTCGCAGCCGCCGTGGCGTCCCGACGCGCTCGCGCGTGCCGCGTACCGGCCGTACCGGGACATGCTCCGCACCGTCCTGCGGCACGCGGGGGCCATCCGCATCGACCACGTGATCGGCCTGTTCCGCCTCTGGTGGATCCCCGAGGGCGCCGACTCCGCGGACGGCGCGTACGTCCGCTACGACCACGAGGCCCTCGTCGGCATCCTGGCGCTCGAGGCGCACCGCGCGGGAGCCGTGGTGATCGGGGAGGACCTGGGCGTGGTCGAGCCGTGGGTGCGCGACTACCTGTCCGACCGGGGGATGCTCGGCACGTCGGTGCTCTGGTTCGAGCGGGACATGCACGGCGCACCGCTGGCCCCCGAGCACTACCGGCCGCTGGTGCTGGCCACCGTGACCACCCACGACCTGCCGCCCACCGCGGGGTACCTGGCCGGCGAGCACGTGTCCATCCGGGAGCGGCTGGGCCTGCTCACCGACCCGGTCGAGGTGGTCCGCGCCGCGGCGCTGGCCGAGCGGGACCAGATGCTCACGGTGCTGCACGACCGCGGGCTGGTGGGCGACGACCCGTCCGAGCGCGAGATCGTCGAGGCCCTGCACCGCTACGTCATGGCGACCCCGTCGGTGCTGGTGGGAGTCTCGCTGGCCGACGCGGTGGGGGAGCGTCGCGCGCAGAACCAGCCCGGGACCGACCAGGAGTACCCGAACTGGAAGGTGCCGCTGGCGGACAGCTCGGGGCGGGTGGTGCTCGTGGAGGACCTGTTCACCAACCAGCGCCTGCGGTCGTTGGCGGCCGTCCTCAACAGCGGAGGATGAGCGAGCAGCTGCGCCGCATCCGTGTGGTCGGCAACACCGGCTCGGGCAAGACCACGTTCGCGGCTCGGGTGGCCGCCGCGCTGGACGTGCCGCACCTGGAGCTCGACGCGGTGTTCTGGGACGCGGGGTGGACCAAGCGGGACCTGGACGAGGCGCACGCGCTGATCCGCGCGTTCGTGGGCTCGTCGCCGGACGGGTGGGTCACCGACGGGAACTGGGCCAGCCAGCTGCACGGGTTGCTCCAGGACCCCGACGCGTTCGTCTGGCTCGACTTCCCGCGCCGCACGGTGATGTCGCGCGTCGTCCGCCGGACGGTCTGGCGTGGGCTGCGGCGCACCGAGCTCTGGCACGGCAACCGCGAGGACCTGCGCTCCCTGCTGCGTCGCGACCCCGACCAGAACGTCGTCCTGTGGTCCTGGACCCGCCATGAGCACTACCGACTGCGTTACACGGCGCTCGCGGCCGAGTCCCCGATCCCGGTCATCCGCCTGCGCAGCCCGCGCGAGGCGAGCCGCTGGCTGGCCACCCTCCCCGGCTGAACTCGCCGAACCCGCTGAACCCCGTGCTCGCGTGAAGACTTGGTCGCGTCGGGCGCAAYGAAGTCTTCACGCGAGAGCACCGTGCCCGTCGGGGCGCGACACCTACGCGCGGCGGAGGTCCGCCTGCTGCGCAGCCAGCGCACGGCGCACGCCGTCGCGGGACTCGAGCACCAGCCGGCGCAGCGAGGGGGCGGCGTCCGGGTGGCCGTCGAGCCAGGCGTCCGTCGCGCCGAGCACGTCCACCGAGGCGTCGTCGGCCAGCTCGGTCGGGTACAGGCCGACGACGATGTTCTGCGCCATCTCGTTCGTCTTGTCCGCCCAGGCGGACTCGAGCGCTGCGAAGTACGGCTCGACGAACGGCAGGAGCAGCGACCGGTCGTGCACGCGCCCGAAG
>NZ_JBFUHU010000045.1:0-25946 GCF_056402235.1 Cellulomonas sp. P4_B5_2 | reverse complement strand
CGCCCGGTGAGCGAGGAGACGTCGAAGGGCGCGTCGTCGGGGCCGGTGTCGACGGCGTCGTGCAGGGCACGGGAGAGGTCGGGGCTCATCGGGTCACTCCTGTCGGGACCAGCTGGATGTCGAGGGTGTGCGCGTCGGGCATCGGCCCCAGCAGGGACTCGAGCTGCCGGATCGCGTCGAAGAGGTAGCGCTTGACGGTCCCGTCGGAGACCTCCAGGCGGCGGGCGATCTCCGGCACGGTGAGGTCGTCGTAGAACCGCAGCACCACGCAGGCGCGCAGCCGCGGGCGCAGGGTCAGCAGGGCGGTCTGCACGTCGAGCCGGGCGGTGCTCGCCGGGGTGTGGTCGGCGGTGTCGTCGTCGCGGGCGAGCAGGTGGCGCACCGCGGTCCAGCGGGCCGTGCGGCGGTGGCCGTCGAGGAAGATGGTCAGCACCGCCCGGCGCACGTAGGCCTCGGCGGCCGCCCGCTCCCGCAGCGGACGACCCTGGCTGAAGCACCGCACCAGCGCGTCCTGGACCAGGTCCTCACCCTCGCGCTCGTCGCCCGTGAGCAGGGTGGCGTAGCGCACCAGCGCACGCCCCCGAGCCCGCACGAGCTCGTCCAGAACCTGTTCCCAGGCCGTCATGCCACCTCCCTGTGGTGCCGTCATCTTCCTGGACGACCGGGGGGTGTGAACCGTTGGTCAGCTGAGGGTCAGGACGAACGGCGTGCCGATGACGGCGGGCTGGGTGCCGTGCTCGCCGGACGTGCCGCGCAGCTCGCCGCCGGCGCTCCGCAGCTCGACCCCGGTGACGKCGATCCGCGGATAGACCTGGTACGTGCCCGGAGGGAGAGGGCGTCCGTCGCACCCCTGTCCGAGAGACGCGGCGCCGTCGACGACGAGGCCCGCGGCATGGCTGAGGTCGACCGGCGGCGAGAAGTAGTCGGTGTACGGGTCGGCAGCGACGGCGATGCCGTCGCGCACGACGATCAGGTCGAGGGAGTCGCGGACACCGGCCAGCGCGTGGCCGGGGCCTGAGTAGACGAGGGTGCCGGCCAGCTGGACGGGCTCGCCGACGGCGACGGTGGACGACGCGGGGGTGGCTGTGAGCCTTAGCTGCGGCGAGCCGCCGAGATCGGCGGGCATGGGCGCACCGCACGCCACCTCCGGGTTCGCGCTGCTCAGGGCGGCCAGGGGTGCGTCGGAGGAGGGGCGAGGACTCGGGGTCTGGGCGGAGCCGACCACCTCGAACGCGACCGGGTCGCCGACCACGGCCGCATGGTGGGCGTCCGCGCTCGCGTCCAGGTCCTCGAGGGTCTGCGTGGACCCGAGGTCGGGCGTCGCGACGTCGATCGTCGACACCTCGGCCCACGGCCGGACCTCGTAGCTGCCACCGGGCAGAGCCCGCCCGGAGCTCGTGCCGCCGTCGCCCGGGTCGCACACCGAGAGCTCCAGCCAGCCTGCGTACGTCACGGGTGCCGACTCGCCGCCGAAGTCCTGGTGGTCCAGGCCGACGTCCTCGCCGTCGTAGACGTTCCCGACGGCGACGACGACGCCGTCGCGGCTCACCACGAGACGCGGCCCGGTGGCCGGGCTGATCAGGCTCACGTCCCTCACGAAGCTGAGACCGACCTCCGCCTGCACGCCGAGCGGTTCGCCGGCGCCGATCGCCGGCACGGGGACGACGACCGAGGTCTGGGCCGCGTCCGTGAGAGGCAGCGACGTCGGCGAGCTCACGAGCGAGCCGCAGACCCCGAACGGCAACCCCGGGTCCCCCGTCGGCATCACCACCTGTGCCGTGGTCGGTGTCGGGGTGGTCGTCGGCGAGACCGGGTGCGCCGGCGGCTCAGGGGTCCGGTCCGGCAGGACCGCGAACGCCGCGCCGGCGAGGAGGACGATCCCGGCGGCGGCGCCCCCGGAGACGAGTGCGGCGCGGGTACGGCGGCGGTGCCGGACGCGGGTGACGATCTGCTCGACCGGGAGCCGGGTGGACGACCGGTGCGAGGCCTCCACGCGGGCGGCGAGCTCGTCGAGCGCGGTCTGCAGGTCGTGGGTCATCGCCGTCCTCCGTTCGCGATGGTGGCGACGTCCTCGGTCAGCAACCCCGGCTGCGGCCCGAGCAGGGGTTCCAGCCTGTGCCGGGCGTCGGACAGGTACCGCTTCACGGCGCCGCCGGAGATGCCGAGGCGGTGGGCGATCTCGGGGAGCGTGAGGTCGTCGTAGAACCGCAGGACGACGCAGGCTCGCTCACGCGGGGACAGCACGGCCAGTGCGCGGGCGACGTCGGCGCGGTCACCGGCGGCGGCGTGCTCGTCGCTGTCCCGGGTGTCCGCCAGCAGGTGGGTGACCTTCGTCAGCCGCGCCTTCGAGCGGTACCCGTCCAGGTAGGTGTTCAGGATGACCCGTCGGACGTAGGCCTCGACCCACTCGACCTCGTGCGGTCGGCGTCGGGTGTAGCAGTTGACCAAGCCGTCCTGCACCAGGTCCTCGGCGGCGTGCGCGTCCCCTGTCAGCAGGTACGCGTACGCGACCAGCGCCGACCCGCGCGACGCCACCAGTGCGCCGAGCTCCGACTCCCAGCTCACCCGTGCTCCCGTCCCGTGTCACCGTCGCCCGTCGCCCACCCAGACGCCTGTCACATCGGAACGGTTGGGGGTGAACATGATGCCCCCGGACGGAGGGCGCCAGGACTAGGTGAGCGTGACCGTGAACGGTGCTCCCAGCGTGACCGCGTACCCCGAGCTGGTGTCCTGCAGCGGCACGGTCTCGGACGGCAGCCGGACGACGGGGGCGGAGAAGATCCAGCCCGGGTACACCTGGTAGACGCCGGCCGGCAGGGGGTTCCCGTCGCTCAGCGGCTGCTCGACGCCGGAGATGCAGGAGGTCAGCACCCGCTCCTCCTCCGAGAAGGCGAGAGGTGCACCCGCGCCCAGGTCGACCACGGAGAACGCGTCGTTCGCCTGGACGGTGGTACCCACCACGATCCCGTCGCGCACGACCCAGTACTCGATCGCGTAGTAGCCGAACGCGCGCAGCCGGCCCGGTCCGGTGTACTGCACGGTGCCGCTGGCRCGCAGCGGGGACCCGGCGGCGAACGTCGTCGCCTGCGGGGTGACCTGGAGGTCGAGCATCGCCGTGCGGACGGGGGCAGCGGGCGCCGGGCCGTCGCACGCGGGCCGAGCCGCGGTGGTCGTCGCGTCGAGCGGGACGTCCGAGCCGGGCGCCGCGAGCTGCTCGTCGGCCTCACCTGTCACGGTGACGGTCGCCGGCTCGCCGAGGGCCGTCGCGCGGGCAGCGCCGTCGAGAGCCGCAGCCTGCTCGAGCGGGAGGGTCGCCTGCGCCAGCTCCTGGGGGATGTCCGCGAAGCCGTCGAAGGTGACGACCGCGGCCCAGGGCCGCAGCTCGTAGGTGCCCGCCGGCAGCGGACGTCCCGGGGTCGCCGTACCGCCGTCCGCGGGATCGCAGACCGTGAGGTCGAGCGCGCCGCGGAACCAGGCAGTCTCGCCCTGGTTGCCGCTGCGGCCGGACATGGCGTCGTACGTCCCGGCGTAGAAGCCCGCGGTGCCGACGACGACGCCGTCGCGCACGACGGCGACCCGTGGTCCGCCGTCGGGCACGGCGAGCACCAAGGACGCGCCGAGCTCGGGGTTGCGTTCGACCTCGCCGCCGACCGCCAGGTGCCCGCCGGACGGCATCGAGGACGCGTCCGGCGCCACGCGCGCGACGACGCGGGTGTCCACCGGGTCGGCCGGTGCCGACGTCGCCAGCGAGCCGCAGGTGCCGAAGGGCAGGGCCGGGTTGCCGACCGGCAGGACCACCGGCGCGACGGTCGGCGTCGTGGTCGGCGAGGGCGCAGGGGTCGTCGTCGTGACCGACGGGGACGGGGTGATCGCCGGGGGAGCCGGACTCGTGCGGTCCGGGAGGAGCGCGAACGCGGTCCCGGCGACGATGACGACCGCGGCGGCCGCGCCACCGATCGCCACGGCGGCACGGGTGCGTCGGCGGGTACGGGCACGTGCGGCGATCCGGGCAACGGGCAGCGGCGCGCGCCCGAGGCGGTGGCTCTGCTCGGCGCGGTCGGCCAGCTCGCCCAGGGCCGACTCGAGGTCGTGGTTCATCGTCCGGCTCCCTTCGCGATCGTGGTGACGTCCTCGGAGGACAGGCCAGGTTGGGGACCAAGGAGCGGTTCGAGCTTGTGGCGGGCGTCGGACAGGTACCGCTTGACCGCCCCCGGGGACACCCCGAGCCGGCGGCCGATCTCGGGCAGGGTGAGGTCGTCGGAGAACCGCAGGACGACGCAGGCGCGCTCGCGGGGGGACAGGACGGTGAGTGCTCGCGCGACGTCGGCGCGGTCTCCGGCGGCGGCGAGCTCGTCGTCCGCGGCCTCGGGCGTCGCGATCAGGTGGGTCACTGCGGCGAAGCGACGTCGTGCCCGGTAGGCGTCGAGGTAGGTGTTCAGGATGACTCGTCGGACGTAGGCCTCGACCCACGTGACGTCGTCCGGCCGGCGGCGGGCGTAGGTCCGCACGAGCCCGTCCTGCACCAGGTCCTCCGCCGCCGACATGTCCCCGGTCAGCAGGTAGGCGTACGCGACGAGTGCCGACCCCCGCTCGGCGACGAGCCGGTCCAGATCGTCCTCCCAGCTCATGGTCGACCTCCTTGGTCGGGGCAGCGCTGCCCTCACCTGTCCAGACGCCCTCACCGCCCGAACGGTTGGGGGTGAAGCCGATCGTCCCGCCGTTCGAGGTCCCGGTCACCCGTCTGCGCCCTGGTGCGATCCACGTCACATCTCGTGGCTAGACTCGCCCAGTCGCGCAGCAACGGGGCTGTGGGACAGGCGTGGTCAGGGGGGCCTCGCTGAGTCCGAGGAGGATGCATGGTCGAGCTCGGGTCAACGAGCATCACGATCGTCAGTGTCATCGCGGCCGTCGCGGTCGCGTCCCTGCTCATCGCCGTCGTCCTGCGTCGTCAGGTGCTCGCGGCCGGTGAGGGGACCGAGTCCATGCGCGAGATCGCGCGCGCGGTCCAGGAAGGGGCATCGGCGTACCTGAGCCGGCAGTTCCGCACCCTGGCCCTCTTCGCGGTCGTCGTCTGCGCCCTGCTGTTCCTGCTGCCGGGCGACAGCGGTGTCAAGATCGGTCGCTCGGTGTTCTTCCTGATCGGCGCCGGGTTCTCCGCGGCGATCGGGTACCTGGGCATGTGGCTGGCCACGCGGGCGAACGTCCGGGTGGCGGCGGCTGCGTCGGAGGTCGGTGGGCGTGCGGAGGGCGCGCGCATCGCGTTCCGGACCGGCGGGTTCGTCGGCATGAGCGTCGTGGGCCTCGGTCTGCTCGGCGCCGCGTCCGTCGTGCTGATCTACCGGGCGGAGGCACCGGCCGTGCTCGAGGGCTTCGGCTTCGGTGCCGCGCTCCTCGCCATGTTCATGCGCGTCGGCGGCGGCATCTTCACCAAGGCGGCGGACGTCGGCGCCGACCTGGTGGGCAAGGTCGAGCAGGGCATCCCCGAGGACGACCCGCGCAACGCGGCCACGATCGCCGACAACGTCGGCGACAACGTGGGCGACTGCGCCGGCATGGCCGCGGACCTGTTCGAGTCCTACGCCGTCACGCTCGTCGCGGCGCTCATCCTGGGCAAGGCGGCGTTCGGCGAGCAGGGGCTCGTGTTCCCGCTGGTCGTCACCGCGATGGGTGCCCTGGTCGCCGTCCTCGGCGTGTTCATCACGCGGGTGCGCGGCGCGGAGAGCGGCCTCAAGGCCATCAACCGCGGCTTCTACACCTCCGCCCTGGTCGGCGTCCTGCTCTCCGCGGTGGCGGCGTTCATCTACCTGCCGTCGTCGTTCTCGGAGCTCACGGGCGGCACGGCCGGCCTCGAGTCCCACCCGGGCGACCCGCGGCTGATCGCATCGGTGGCCGTGGCCATCGGCGTCGTGCTGGCGGGCGTCATCCTCTGGGTCACCGGCTACTTCACCGGCACCACCAGCAAGCCCACCCTGCACGTCGCGCGCACCACGCTCACGGGCGCGGCCACCGTGGTCCTGTCCGGCATCGGGGTCGGCTTCGAGTCGGCCGTATACACCGCGGGCATCATCGCGGCGGCCATCTGCGGCGTCTTCCTGCTGGCCGGTGGCTCCGTGTCGCTGTCCCTGTTCCTCATCGCGCTCGCGGGCTGCGGTCTGCTGACCACGGTCGGCGTCATCGTCGCCATGGACACGTTCGGGCCCGTGAGCGACAACGCGCAGGGCATCGCGGAGATGTCCGGCGACGTCACGCCCGAGGGCGCACAGATCCTCACAGACCTCGACGCCGTGGGCAACACCACCAAGGCCGTCACCAAGGGCATCGCGATCGCGACGGCCGTCCTGGCCGCGACCGCCCTGTTCGGGTCCTATGCGGACGCGGTGCAGAACGCCTTGCGGACGGCGGGTCAGGCGGGCGACGAGCTCACCGCGGCGATGCTGAACTACAGCATCATCAGCCCGGTCACCCTGGTCGGCGTGATCCTCGGCGGCGCGACCGTGTTCCTGTTCTCGGGCCTGGCGATCGACGCCGTGACCCGGGCCGCGGGGGCCATCGTGTTCGAGGTGCGTCGCCAGTTCCGCGAGCACCCCGGGATCATGACGTACGAGGAGCGACCCGAGTACGGCAAGGTCGTCGACATCTGCACCCGCGACTCGCTGCGCGAGCTGGCGACACCCGGTCTGCTCGCGGCCTTCGCACCCATCGCGGTCGGGTTCGGCCTCGGCGTCGGCCCGCTCGCCGGGTTCCTCGGCGGGGCCATCGCGACCGGCGTGCTCATGGCGGTCTTCCTGGCCAACTCGGGCGGCGCCTGGGACAACGCGAAGAAGATCGTCGAGGACGGCAACTTCGGCGGCAAGGGGTCCGACGCCCACGCGGCGGCGGTCATCGGCGACACCGTGGGCGACCCGTTCAAGGACACCGCCGGTCCGGCCATCAACCCGCTGATCAAGGTGATGAACCTCGTAGCGCTGCTGATCGCGCCGGCCGTGGTCGCCATCTCGGTGGGGACCGACGCCAACCAGACRGCGCGCCTGTCGATCGCCATCGCGGCCGCGCTCGTGGCGGGCGGGGCCGTCGTGATGTCCCGCTTTCGCGCCGCGCGAGCCGACCGGGAGGACCTGACCCGCGAGGCTGAGAAGGCGCTCGCACGCTGACGCACGACGACGATGCCTCCGGCCCCGGCCGGGGGCATCGTCGTGCGTGCAGGAGGAGGACCGATGCCCCACGCGCTCGTGCTCGCCGGCCACGGCCGTTACGAGGACCCGTGGCACGACGCCGCGGCGGTCGCCCACCGGCTGGCCGGGCTGCTGGCGCAGGACGGGGTGGACTGCACGATCCGCGGCACCCTCCCGTCCGCGCTGGACGACGTGGACCCCGACCTGGTGATCGTCGCCGCAGGCCGGGGCCGGCCGGATCCCGACTTCGACGGCACCGACGACGACTGGACGCCGTTCCACGACCGGCTCGCCGCGCTGGTCGCCTCGGGTGTCCCCGTGCTCGGGCTGCACCAGGCGGCGAACGMGTTCCTCGACCGGCCCTCGTGGGCGTCGACGCTGGGCGGGCGGTGGGTCGAGGGGACGTCCTGGCACCCGCCGCTCGGGCCATCGGTCTTCCGCGTGGTCGAGCCGTCGCACCCGGTCACCGCCGGGCTGTCCGTGGTGGAGGCGCCGGACGAGCGGTACCTGTCTCTGGAGGTGTCCCCGGACGTGCACGTGCTCGTCGTCGCCGACCATGACGGCACCGCGCACCCGGTCGTCTGGGTGGCCCCCGGCCCAGGTCGCGTGGTCTACGACGCCCTCGGCCACGACGCCCGGTCGTACGGCTCGCCGTYCCGCGCGCAGCTGTTCCGGAACGAGGTCCGCTGGTTGCTCGGCCGCTGAGTCCGACAGGATGACCCGGTGACGACGAGCCCCGACGCCGGCCGCCTGCGGGTCATGACGTACAACCTGAAGGGTCTGCAGCTGTCCCGAGCGGACGCCGTCGCGGTGGTGCGCATCGCGGCGCCCGACGTGCTCGGCGTGCAGGAACCCCCTCGGGGGCTGCTCGGCCGGTGGCGGATGTGGCGGTTCGCCCGCGACGTGGGCCTGCGGACGGTGGTGAACGGCCGCGGCGCCCGGACGACGGCTCTGCTGGTCGCGTCGGGTCGCTCGGTGTCGGACGCGCGCGCGCTCAAGCTGGTCAACCTCGCCGGCCGCACCCGACGCGGCGTGGCCATGGCCACGGTCGGCGGCGTCCGGTTCGTCGTCGTGCACCTGTCGCTCGTCCGCGACGAGCGGTCCGCGCACCTGTCCGACATCCTGCTCGCCCACGTCCCCGCCACGCGGACGGTCGTGCTCGGCGACCTCAACGAGCGTCCGGGCGGGCCCACGTGGAAGCGCCTGTCCAGCGTGCTGGTCGACTCCGACCCGGCCGGTGACCCCACGTTCCCCGCGGTCGACCCGCTGCACCGGATCGACGCGGTCTTCGCGTCCCCCGACCTCGGCATCGAGGCCGCGCGCGTCCCCTCCGGCCCGCCCGTCCTGCGCGGCAGCGACCACCGCCCGCTCGTCGTCGACCTGCTCCTGGACCCGGGAGCCGGGACGGTGCAGGGATGATGGCGGGGTGGTCCTGCAGCCCGCGCCCGGTGCGCCCCTGACCGATGCCGCCCTCGTCGCGGCGCTCCGTGACGACCTGACCGCCGCCGGGTACGGCGTGGCCCGCGTGGAGGACGTGCTCGGGCCGGTCGCCGCGGACGCCCTGCACCGCGAGGAGCCGGTTCCCGCGCTGCGTGCCACGGCAGCGTCTGACGACGTCGTCGCGGCGCTGGTCCGCACGTTCCTGCTCGGGTCCACCACGCCGCGGCGGCTGCTCGAGCGAGCGCTGCCCACGCTCACGGTCGCGGGCGCCGAGCGCCTGGGCATGGTGGAGTCCGACGGCGACGACGTGCGTGCGCGGGTCGACCTGCGTCCGTACGCGGCGGTCGACGGCGGCGGCGAGGTCGACTGGTGGATCGCGTCGGACCTCGGCGAGCTGGCGACCGGGTCGGCCCTGCGCACCGACCATGTGCTCGGCGTCGGCGGGGCGTCGACCACGCTGGCGCAGGTCACCGTGCGCGACGACCGCGACCACGTGCTGGACCTCGGCACCGGCTGCGGCATCCAGGCCCTGCACGCGTCGCGGCACTCGCGCCGGGTGGTCGGCACCGACATCTCCCGGCGCGCGCTCGCGTTCGCGCGGTTCAACGCGACGCTCGCCGGGGTGGAGCTCGATCTCCGCAAGGGGTCGATGCTCGAGCCGGTCGCCGACGAGCGGTTCGACCTCGTCGTGAGCAACCCGCCGTTCGTCATCACGCCGCGGACCCCGGGGATGCCGTCGTACGAGTACCGCGACGGCGGGCGTTCCGGCGACGCGATCGTGCGCGAGCTCGTCGAGGGCGTCGGCGCGGTGCTGGCGCCCGGGGGAGTGGCGCAGCTGCTGGGCAACTGGGAGGTGCGCCGCGGCGAGGAGTGGCACGAGCGCGTCGGGTCGTGGCTCGACGCCAGCGGGCTGGACGGGTGGGTGGTCCAGCGCGAGCTGCAGGACCCCGCGCAGTACGCCGAGACGTGGATCCGCGACGGCGGCACGACACCCGACCGCGACCGTTCCGCGTGGGCGGAGCGCTACGGGCAGTGGCTGGACGACTTCGCGTCGCGGGACGTCGAGGGGATCGGGTTCGGCATCGTGACCCTGCGCAAGCCGCTCGGGGCTGCGTCGCTGCGGCGACTCGAGGAGGTCACGGGCTCGGTCCGGCAGCCGCTGGGGCCCGCGATCGCCGAGTCGCTGGCCGCAGACGACTGGCTGCAGTCGATGACCGACGACGACCTCGCCGCCCAGCGCCTCGTCGTCGCGCCCGACGTCACCGAGGAGCGGTACCTGACGCCGGGCGACCCCGACCCGCAGGTGGTCCTGCTGCGCCAGGGCGGCGGGTTCGGCCGGGCCGTGCAGGCCGGGACCGCGCTCGCGGGGTTCGTCGGGGTGTGCGACGGCGAGCTCACGGTCGGCCAGATCGTCAACGCCCTGGGCGCCCTGCTGGAGGTCGGCGCCGACGCGGTCGCGGCGGACGTCCTCCCGTCGGCCCGCGGCCTGATCCGCGACGGCCTCCTGCTGCCTGCCGCCTGAGTCATCACGTCCGCACTGAGGTGGGTGGGAACCCACTCGAGTGCGGACGTTGCCGCTTCCCACACCGCAACGTCCGCACTCGAGCGGGTTCAGACCCACCCGAGTGCGGACGTCAGCGAGGGTCAGTCAGTGGAGCACCACGTCGTCGAGCACGTGGGTGCCGGCGTTGAAGTACAGGTTCACCTTCTTCACGTCGGCCAGCTGCGCGCCGCAGTCGGCGGTCAGGGTCTCCAGGTCGACGACCACGTCGGCGGTCGGCCCGGAGATCCAGCCCACCTGCGCGGTCTCGCACCAGGTCCACGACGAGCCCACCTGCAGGGCCGCCTTGGTGTCGAACCCGGTGGTGGACACCACGTCGAACGTCACCTGGGTGCGCCCGGTCCAGTCGCCGACCGCTGGGCCGAACCCGAACCAGCCGCCGTCGGGTGACGACGCGCTGACGGTGAGCGACCCGCCGGTCGCCGAGACGGTCCCCTCGCCGACCGGTCCCCAGCCCTGGGCGCCGTCGGTGAAGTCGGAGAGCACCACGGGTTCCAGCGGGCTCGGCCGGTGGTCGTACCGGTCGAGGTACCCGGCCATGTCACCGCGGGTGACGACCTTGAGCACGCCGTACCTGGTGGCCGACGACGGCACGACGATGCCGGTCTCGGTCGCCCACGCGATCGCGGAACCGTACGGGTGCCACGACGGGACGTCGGTGAACGCCTCGGGTGCCGCCGGCTCCGGTGATCCCGCGAGCCGCCAGAGCAGCTCGGCCGCGTACGAGCGGTCGAGGGGTGCCTTGGGCAGGAACAGCGGGATCCGGGTGTCGACGAGCTTTTCGTGCGCGAGCCACTCGATCTCCTTGAAGAAGGCGTGCTTCTTGGGGACGTCGAGGAACGTCGGCCACTTCGCCGTGGGGACGAAGGTGGCCTCCGAGTACCGGTAGAGCAGTGACGCCACGGCCTCACGTGTCTCCGGCCTGGTCGGGCGGAACGTGCCGTCCGCGTAGCCGTCGTCGAGACCCTGGTCGTGCAGCCAGAGGATGCTCTCGAAGTTCGGCGAGCCCGGGAGCACGTCGGAGAACAGCGGCGGCGGCTCGACACCCGGCAGGGCGGCGATGTCGTCGACCACGATGCTTCCCGACGAGGCGCCGGTACCGTCGTCGGCCGCGTTGACGTAGATGTTGAACTGCGAGATCGCCTTGAGGTCCGCGTCGGTGATCCGCCGGTTCGCGTTGGCGGTGTCCCAGGGGGCCGGTCGCCAGTCGACGAACGGGATGGTCACCACGGAGGGGTCGGTGCCCGCCAGCGACGGGTACGCCTCGTAGGAGACCCCGCCGGCGACGAGCTGGAGGACCATCTTGTTGCCGGAGCCGTCGGGGTCGACGCGAAGCGACAGCTCGTTGAACGCCGACCAGTCGCCGCTGATCTGCCGGCCGAACCCGGTGTAGGTCTGGGTGGCGAAGTCGTAGTCCATCCGCAGCCCCTGGGACGGGCCGCTGCTGTCCAGGGAGAGCGTGTTGGCGCCGTAGGAGACGTACTCGGCCCGCAGGGCGGTGTCGTCGCCGTAGCCCTCGTAGTTGTCGACGATGCCGGGCCCGAACGTCGGTCGCGGTCCGAGGACCACCGACGCGCTGTCGGTCAGCATCTCGACGCCGTCGACGATCACGTGGACCTCGAGCGTCTGCGTGCTGTTGTCCAGCTGCTCTGCGGGGATGTCCCACGGCGCCGACCACCAGAGGCCGTCACCGGGGGAGAGCTCGATCTCGGTGCCGCCGACGGTGGCGTAGACGCGGTCGGCGTCGACGTTCTGGACGGTCGCGCGGACGGTCGTCGGTGACGTGGCCACCCGGGCGCTGTCCGCGGGGGACGCGATGTGCAGGACCGGACCGGTAGGCGTCGTCTCCACGGGCCGGTCGAACGCCCCGGTGACCTCGTCGGCGAACAGCGTGTACGGGTCGGCCGCGTACTCCTGGAAGTCCGGCAGGAGGGCGTCGCCGGTCACGGGGACGTAGTGCTGACCCGCGTCGAAGTTGGCCCACGTCAGCATGTACGCGTTGCGGCTGGCCTTCGGGTCGGCCTTGATGGCGGCCAGCACCTTGGTGAACCACTTCTCGGGGCTGGAGCCCGTGGTGCCGACGCCGTTGGTCACGCCGAACTCGGTGAACGCGGAGACCTTGCCCTTGGAGTCCGCGAGGTCGGCGATCATCCCGAGGTCCGCCACCAGCCCGTCGAGGAACGCCTCGGAGCCGGTGTTGTCGTACGCGTCGAGGCCGAAGACGTCGACGAACTCGTCACCCGGGTACGTGCGCAGGTACGTCTCGGCGTTCCCGCCGAAGCCGCTGCCGGGTCCGAACGCGTAGAGGAAGTTGGAGACGCCCTTGACGTCTCGCAGGTACTCGACCGTGTACCGGAACAGCTCCTTGTACTCGCCGGGGGAGCCGAACGCGGCACCCCACCAGAACCAGGAGCCCGCGTTCTCGTGCCACGGCCGGAAGATGATCGGGATGAGGTTCCCGTCGGCGTCGCGCGCCCCGTCGGCCGTCGCCGCGATGGTGTCGAGGTACGCGGTGAGCTCGGCGTTCTTCGGTCCGCCGGGCAGCACCGCGCGCAGGGTGTCGCCCGTGGTGTCGTAGAAGCTGCCGCCGGTGACGAAGTTCTCGATGTGCGCGGACAGGGTGTTGATCCCACCGAGCTCGTGGGCCTTGACGAGGTGGCCGTCGAGCGCGGCGATGTTCTGCTCGGTCGTGTTGCTCGCGGAGCCCGGGGCCTCGTCGCCCTGCAGGATCAGCGTGTCCCAGCCGAAGACCGCGGGGTGGTCGCCGGTCATGTTCGCGACGTCGGACTTGATGCCGTCGGCGCCGGTGAACGTCAGGCCGTAGGACGTCGTGTGCTGGTGGCCGAACAGGATGCCGTCGCCGCGGACGTCGTCCAGGTAGCTGAACAGGGAGCGGGTCGCGGCGCTGGCGTCCGGGTCGACGATCGTGACGGTCTCGGCGGCCAGCGCGGGGATCGAGACGATCCCGCTGAGGGCCGCGGCGGTGATCCCGGCGGCGAGGGCGCGCGACAGATGACGGTTCTTCATTGAACCTCCTGGGTCGTCCCGCCCCCGGAGCCGGCATCCGTGGACGAGCACTGGAACAGACTTAGTCAAGTTACCAAAGAAAGGATCTATCGGACAGGTCCGAAACGATTGCGTGCCCGCTCCCGGCGGCGATCCACAGGTGGGGCACAGGTCAGTGCTACGGGCGGCCCAGCGCGCGTCCCTACGTTCGGCCCAGGTCACAGGACCGGTCGACGTGAGGACGGACATGCAGCACGTGTGGAGGCGGACGACACCGCTGACGAGGACGGTCACCGCCGCGRTCGTCATCGGGCTCGTCGCAGCGGGAGTCTGGTGGTTCGGGATCAGGGACGCAGCAGCCGCGTCGGGGGAGCCGGTCGCGCGGACCGTGGCGACGAGCCTGACGACGATGCAGAAGTCGGTCAGCGGCAGCGGGACGCTGACGCCGTCGGTGCAGCAGGACGTGAGCTTCGAGGTCAGCGGCACCGTGACCAGCGTGCCCGTCGCGGTCGGGCAGACCGTGACGGCCGGGCAGACGCTCGCCACGGTCGACACCCTGCAGCTGAACGCGGACCTGCTCCAGGCGAAGGCGACGCTGGCGGGCGCGCAGGCCAAGCTGGACGACGCGAGCGGCTCGGCCCAGGTCGCCGCCGCCCAGGCCCAGGTCGACGTGGCGCAGTCCGGCGTCGACACCGCGCAGACCGCGATGGACGGCGCGACCCTGACGGCGCCGGTCGCCGGGCTGCTCACCGCGGTCACCCTCGAGGTCGGTGACGCGGTGGGCAGCAGCTCCGTCCCGTCGGCCGGCGGCGACACCGCGTCCGCGCAGTTCACCATCGTGGGCACCGAGGGGTGGCAGGTGGACGTGACGGTCTCCGACGCCGACATCGCGCTCATCGAGGTCGGAGACCAGGCCGAGGTGACGCTCGACGGCGCCACGGAGCCGGTGTTCGGCACCATCAGCGAGATCGGCCTGCTGTCCACCAGCGACTCCGGCGTGGCGGCCTACCCGGTCACCGTGGCGGTCACGGGGGACCAGGAGGGCCTGCACGACGGCGTCGCCGCCGAGGTCGAGCTGGTCTACGAGCGCCGCACGGACGTGCTCACGGTGCCCAGCCTGGCCGTCACCACGGCGGCCGACGGGACGACCACGGTCGAGCAGGTGGGTGCCGACGGCGAGACCGTCGACGTGCCCGTGACGGTCGGCGAGACATCCGGGAGCGTCACGGAGATCACCGAGGGACTGGCCGAGGGCGACGAGGTCGTGCTGGCCACGTTCACCCCGGGGTCGGGCGGCAGCGGTCGCCAGGGCCAGGGCGGCACCGTGCCGGAGGGCTTCCCGGAGGGCTTCCCCGAGGGCGGCTTCCCCGAGGGCGGCTTCCCCGCAGGTCCGCAGCAGCAGGGCGGTTCGACGAATGGCTGAGCTCACGATGTCGATCGCCGCGCCGGCCCGGGCCGACAGCAACGAGCCGGTCATCGACCTCGTCGGCGTCACCAAGACCTACACGTCCGGCAGCATCGAGTTCGAGGCCCTGCGGGGCGTCGACCTGCGGATCGACCAGGGCGAGTACGTCGCGGTCATGGGGCCGTCCGGGTCGGGCAAGTCGACGCTGATGAACATCCTGGGCTGCCTGGACACCCTGACCAGCGGCTCGTACCACCTGGCCGGCGAGGACGTGGGGGAGCTCGACGAGATCGACCTGGCCGACATCCGCAACCGCCGCATCGGGTTCGTGTTCCAGCAGTTCCACCTGCTGCCGTCGCTCTCGGCGTGGCGCAACGTCGAGCTCCCGCTGGTCTACGGCCGCGTGCACGCACCGGTCCGCCGGGACCGGGCCGCCGCGGCGCTGACCCGGGTCGGGCTCGGCGACCGGATGGACAACCGTCCCGGCGAGCTCTCCGGAGCCGACGGGCAACCTCGACTCGACCTCCACCCGGGACGTCCTGGGGCTCTTCGACGAGCTGCACGCGCAAGGTCGCACGATCGTCCTGATCACCCACGAGGCCGAGGTGGCCGAGCGCGCCGAGCGGATCGTCCGCGTCCACGACGGGCTCATCGTGTCGGACGGTGCCCGATGACCTGGACCGAGACCCTGCGCACCGGCTGGTCGGCGGTGACCTCGCACGCGATGCGCTCGATCCTCACCGTGCTCGGCATCCTCATCGGCATCGCCGCGGTCATCCTCACGGTCGGCCTCGGGCTCGGCACGCAGAAGGACGTCAGCGAGCAGATCAGCCAGCTGGGCAGCAACCTGCTCATCGTCAAGCCCGGCAGCAGCACCAGCACCGAGGGCGTGCGCGGGGGCTTCGGCTCGCGCACCACGCTCACCACCGCCGACGCCGAGGCGCTCGACTCGTCGGTCAACGCGCCCGACATCGGCAAGGTCGCCGCCGAGAAGACGACGTCCACCTCGCTCGAGGCCAACGACACCAACTGGACCACCGGCGTGGTCGGCACCAGCACGGACTGGCTCGACGTCCGCGGCCGCACGCTCGCCACCGGGTCGTTCTTCACGGCCGACGACGAGGCCGACCGGGCCGCGGTCGTCGTGCTCGGACCGTCCACCGCGGAGGAGCTGTTCGGCTCCACGCGGGTGGTCGGCCAGACGGTGACCATCGGCGACACCGACCTGCGGGTCGTCGGCGTGCTCGAGGCGGAGGGCGCCAGCGGCGACAACGACCTCGACGACGTGGCCGTCATCCCGATGTCCACGGCGGCGGACACGGTCGTCGGCGGCCAGGACCGCAACGCGGTGTCGACGATCTACGTCCAGGCGGCATCGACCGACCAGCTGAACGCGGCGTACCAGGAGGCGGAGGCGCTGCTGCTCAACCTGCACGGGATCACCGACGCCGACAGCGCCGACTTCACCATCAACAGCCAGGACGCCCTGGTGTCCACGGCGACCGCCGTCTACAAGACCCTGACCGTCCTGCTCACCGGCATCGCGGCCCTGTCGCTGCTGGTCGGGGGCATCGGGGTCATGAACATCATGCTCGTCTCGGTCACCGAGCGGACCCGCGAGATCGGTCTGCGCAAGGCGCTCGGCGCCCCGCCGTGGGCCATCCGGCGGCAGTTCCTGGTCGAGGCCACGGTGCTCGGCCTGGCCGGCGGAGTGCTCGGCGCGGTCCTCGGGATCGCCGCGGCGCAGATCCTGCCCGGCCTGCTGGACACCTCCGTCGTCGTCTCGGGCGCGGCCGTGGCCGGGTCCGTGGTGATCGCCATGGGCATCGGCCTGGTGTTCGGCGTCTACCCCGCCACGCGTGCCGCGCGCCTGGCCCCCATCGACGCGCTGCGCGCCGAATGACCTCCCCCTTCCTGAAGGAGCCCTCCATGTCCACCCTGACCACGCGACTGCTTCCCGCGCTCGCTGCGGCCTCGGTCCTCGTCCTCGCCGGCTGCTCGGCCGGCCCCTCCGAGGCGGCCGCACCGACCACCTCGGCCGCACCTCAGCAGCAAGGCGCAGACGACGCCCAGCGACCCGGGCCCGGCGGGGGTGCGTCCGGCGAGATCGCCTCGGTGAACGGGACCGTCATGCAGGTGCGGTCCACCGACGCCCAGACCGCGGTGACCTGGACCGACACGACGACGTTCTCCGCGACGGTCGCCGGGTCGCTCGCCGACGTCACGGTCGGCGCGTGCGTGGTGGCCGTCTCGACCGCGACCAGCGGCGACGCGACCGACACGTCCGCTCCGCTGGAGGCCGCCAGCGTCCAGCTCACCGAGCCGGCCGACGACGGCACCTGCACCGGCGGCTTCGGTGGCTTCGGCGGCGGCGGACCCGGCGGCGGTGGCCGTCCCGACGGCATGCCGACGGACATGCCGTCGATGCCGGCAGGCGAGCTGCCCGACGGTGCTCCGACCGACCTGCCGTCCGGAGGCCCCGGCGGCTTCGCCGGCTTCGGCGGCCTCGCCACCGGCAAGGTCACCGCCACCGACGGCAGCACCCTGACCGTCGAGGCGACCGGCCTGGACGACGCCACGACGACGCGGACGGTCACCGTCACCGACGCCACCACCTACACGACGACGGTCGCGGCCGACGCGTCCGCGATCGTCGTCGGACAGTGCGCCACCGCCCGCGGCGAGTCCGACGACAGCGGCAAGGTGACCGCGACGAGCGTCACGGTCTCCGCGCCGACCGACGGCGAGTGCTCGACGGGCATGCTCGGTCGCGGCTTCCCCGGTGCGGGCGCACAGGGCGACGGTTCCGATGCCTGAGCGCGCCGTACGCCCGTCCGTCGCGCTCCGCCGGCGGGCTCGTCGGCGCCGGATCGTCGGGTTCGGCGCCGCGGGCGCCCTGGTCCTCGTGGCCGGCGGCGGCGGCGTCGCCCTCGCTGTCGGGGGTTCCGCCGACGAGCGGTACCGCACCGCCACCGCCGAGCTGTCGAGCGTCGAGCAGGTCATCGACACCGTCGGGACGGTCGCGTCCGCCAGCCGCCGGGACGCGGCGTTCTCCGTGGACGGCACGGTGGCCACCGTGAGCGTGTCGGTCGGCCAGGTCGTCGCTGCCGGCGAGGTGCTGGCCACGCTGGACACCGAGGCGTTGCAGGACGCCGTCCAGAAGGCCGAGGCGGACCTCGCGGACGCCCAGCAGCAGCTGAGCGACGACCTGGACTCGCAGACGGCATCGAGCTCGACGTCGACGTCCTCGACCTCCTCGTCCTCGACCTCGTCGTCGGCCCCGACCGCTGCGCCGACGACCGAGCCGACCCCCGGGGCGGACCCGCGTGGCGACTCGTCGGATCCGGCGGTCGCGAAGGCCGTGGCCGACGTCCAGCAGGCGCAGAAGGCGCTGCTCGACCAGTACCAGGTCACCGCCGACGCGCTGGCGAGCAGCGGCGAGAGCGTCACGGCGTCGCAGGCCTCGTGCGCGGCGTTCCTCGCGGTCGTCGCCGGCGACGTCGACAGCCCCGACCCGGAGCCGTCCCCGGAGCCGACCGATCCGCCCGCCGACGAGGCTCCGGCCGAGGACCCCGACGCCACGGCCGATCCCGACGCCACCGCCGATCCCGACACCTCCGCCGTCGAGCAGGCGCTCGCCGACTGCCAGGCCGCCCTGACCGGTGCTCTGGACGCGCAGACCGCGACCGATGCCGAGCAGCAGGCGCTCATGACCCTCGCGAGCGCGCTGGACCAGGCGGTGCAGGCGTTGCAGAGCGCGGTGGCGGCGTCCTCCTCGTCGAGCACGAGCCCGTCGACGAGCACCCCGTCCGCCAGCAACCCGTCGACGAGCACGCCGTCGACGAGCACCCCGTCGACGAGCGCGCCCTCCACCAGCACCCCGTCGACGAGCGCGCCGTCGACCAGCACGCCGTCCTCCTCGTCGGGAGCCACCACGTCCGTGGCCTCCGCGGCGACGATCGTGGCCGACCAGGCGGCCATCGACCTCGCGCAGGCGAACGTCGCGCTCGCGCAGAGCCGGCTCCCGTTCGCGACCCTGACCAGCCCGATCGCCGGCACGGTCGCTGCCGTCTCGCTGGCCCCGGGTGACTCGGTCACCGCCTCGTCGACCACCTCCGTCATCACGGTCCTCGGCCCCGACGGCTACACGGTCACCACCAGCGTCCCGCTCACGAAGATCGACATCGTCACGGTCGGCCAGACCGCCCAGGTGACCACGCCGAGCACCGACGCGACGCTCACGGCCACGGTCAGCAGCATCGGCGTCCTCGACACGTCGACCACCGCCGACCCGGCCTACACCGTCGAGCTCGCCGTCGACCCGACCGAGGAGACGCTGTACGACGGCGCCTCCGCCCAGGTCCGGATCACGGTCGCCGGCGCCGACCAGGTGCTCACCGTGCCGACGTCTGCGGTCCACGTCGACGGCGCCACGGCCACGGTCCAGGTGCTCGAGGGCGGCGTGCCGACGGAGGTCACGGTCACGCGCGGCGCGGTCGGCACGGAGCGCACCGAGATCACCGACGGTCTGTCCGCCGGCGACGAGGTGGTCCTCGCGGACCTCGACGAGCCGATCGAGACCGGGACGTCGACGACGACCGGGCTGTCGGGCCTGGGCGACGACGCGACCGAGATGACCGGCCCTCCGGGCGGCTTCGTGATGGACGGCAGCGGCGGGCCGCCGGCCGGCTTCGCACCGCCCGGGAACGGCTGAGACAGGCCCCAGGGATCCGGGTGGGCTCGGATCCCTGGGCGTCGGCCCCGGCGTCCGTCCGGCGTGGATAGGCTCGCGGCGTCGCCCTCCGGCGGCACGGACGGGAGGACCACGATGACCGACGAGCCCACCGCCGACACGCCGCGCGTCGCGGTGCTGGGCGGCGGTGTGATGGGGGAGACCCTGCTCAGCGCGCTGCTGACCGCAGGCTGGACTGCCGAGCAGGTCGAGGTCACCGAGCGGTACGCGCCGCGGGCCGAGGAGCTCGCCGCCCGCTACGGGGTCCGCACCGGCTCGTCGAACGCGGAGGCCGCGGCCCGCGCCGTCGTCGTGCTCCTCGCCGTCAAGCCCAACGTCGTCGCCTCGGTCCTGGACGAGATCAAGGACGCCCTGCGCGGCGGCGAGCTGGTGGTCAGCGTGGCCGCCGGCCTGCCGATCGCCACCTACGAGAAGCGGCTCAACCCTGCACAGCCGGTCGTGCGGGTCATGCCCAACACGCCCGCGGTGGTCGGCAAGGGGGCCAGCGCCATCGCCCCGGGCACGCACGCGAGCGAGGGGCACCTGGCTCTCGTCGAGAAGATGCTCGGTGCCACCGGGCTCGTGGTCCGGGTGGAGGAGAAGGACCTCGACGCGGTCACCGCCATCTCCGGCTCCGGGCCCGCGTACGCGTTCTACCTGATCGACGCGATGGCCGAGGCCGGCGTGCTGCTCGGCCTCACCCGCGACCTGGCGACGAAGCTCGCCATCGCGACGGTCGAGGGCTCCGCGGCGCTCGCGGCCCAGTCCGGCGACCACCCGGCGGTGCTGCGCGAGCGGGTGTCCTCCCCGGGCGGGACCACGGTCGCCGCGGTCCAGGTGCTCGACGCCCACGGCGTCCGCGCCGGGGTCGTCGCGGCAGCCGAGGCCGCGCGCGACCGCTCGCGTGAGCTCGGCAAGCAGTACTGATGAACGCGTCCGCGCGTCCGCCGGCGATGAGCGACGTCGCCGCGCTCGCGGGCGTCTCGCACCAGACCGTGTCGAGGGTGCTCAACGACCATCCGAGCGTCCGCCCCGAGACGCGCGAGCGGGTCAACGCGGCCATCGTCCGGCTGGGCTACCGCCGCAACAGCGCGGCGCGCACCCTGGTCACCCGCCGCTCCGGGACCCTCGGCGTGGTCACCCCGGCCACTGCGCTGTACGGGCCGACTAGCACGCTCGTCGGGCTCGAGGAGGCCGCGCGGGTGGTCGGCTGGTACGTGTCGGTGGCGACCATCCGCCAGTTCGACGGCGACACGATGCACACCGCGATCGAGCACTTCCTGGGCCAGGGCGTCGACGGCATCGCGATCATCGCGCCCACCACCGAGGTCGCCCAGGCGATCGCCGCCCTCGCGTCCCCGGTGCCGGTGGTGCTCATCTCGTCGGCGTCCGACGTCCCGCCCGTCGCGCACCTGCACGCGGTCGGTGTCGACCAGCGGCACGGCGCCCGGCTGGCCACCCAGCACCTGCTCGACCAGGGTCACACCGAGGTCGTCCACGTGGCCGGCCCGCAGGACTGGTTCGACGCGCAGGACCGGCTCGCCGGGTGGCGCGAGGTGTCCGGGCCGGGCGCCCCGGAGCACATCGAGGCCGGCTGGGACGCGGCCGACGGGTACGAGCTCGGGCTCCGGATGGCCCGTGAGGGGGTGCCGTCGGCGATCTTCGCGGCGAACGACCAGCTGGCCCTCGGGCTGCTGCACGCGTTCTGGGAGACGGGCGTCAGCGTGCCGTCGGACGTCGCCGTGGTGGGGTTCGACGACGAGGTCGGCGCCGCGCACTACACGCCCCCGCTGACCACGGTCCGGCAGGACTTCGGCGCGCTCGGGCGGCTGGCCGTCAGCTCCCTGCAGTCCGCGTTCGCAGGCGAGGTCGTGGCGCGCCGGCAGATCCCGGCGGAGCTGGTGGTGCGCGCGAGCTCGGTGCGACCGGCGTAGTCCTACGCTCGGGTCATGATCGACATCGCCGACCTCGCCGAGCAGCACCTGGACGCGGCCCGCTCCGACCCGCACGGCCGCTCGGCCGGGATCGTGGCGCACGACGGCGAGCTGCGGCAGACGATCCTCGCGCTGACCGCCGGTTCGAGCCTCGGCGAGCACAACTCCCCGAACGCGGCGACGCTGCAGGTCCTGCGCGGACGGGTGCGGGTCGAGTCTCCCGACGGGGACGTCGAGGCGAGCACCGGCCACCTGTGGGTGCTCACGCACGAGCGGCACTCGGTGCACGCGGTCGAGGACAGCGTCTTCCTGCTCACGACGCTCACCGGGGTCGGTCGCGCGTCCCACGGCTGAGCCTGGGCGGGTGGACGGCGCGCTCGATGTTAGCGCTAACATGTGTTCCGGCCGCTGGCGTCCGCCGCGGTCCTCGTCGCAAGAGCGGAGCCGCGTGATGACGGTCGATCCCCCCGGAACCGACCCCCGGACGGCCATCGAGTCCGGCGCGACGACGCTCGGCATCGAGCTGGGCTCCACCCGCATCAAGGCCGTCCTCATCGGTCCCGACCACGCTCCGCTGGCCAGCGGCAGCCACGACTGGGAGAACCAGTTCGTCGACCGCGTGTGGACGTACTCGCTGGATGCCGTCTGGACCGGGCTGCAGGAGTCCGTCGCCGCGCTGCTGGCCGAGACCGAGCAGAGGTACGGGGTGCGTCCGGCGCGGCTGCAGGCCATCGGCATCTCCGCGATGATGCACGGCTATCTCGCGTTCGACGAGGCCGACGAGCTGCTGGTCCCGTTCCGCACCTGGCGCAACACGACCACGGGCCGCGCCGCCGAGGAGCTGACCGGGCTGTTCGGCCACAACATCCCGCTGCGCTGGTCGATCGCGCACTTCCGCCAGGCCGAGCTCGACGCCGAGCCGCACGTGCCGCAGGTCCGCTTCCTCACCACGCTGGCCGGCTATGTGCACTGGAGGCTGACCGGCCGCAAGGTGCTGGGCGTCGGCGACGCCTCGGGCATGTTCCYGATCGACACGGCCACGAACGCCTACGACGCGACGATGCTCGCCACCTACCCGGGCGCGGACCTCGCGCCGCTGCTGCCCGAGATCCTGCTCGCCGGCCAGGAGGCCGGTCGGCTGACCGAGGCCGGCGCCGCGCTGCTCGACCCGACGGGCACGCTGCAGCCGGGCATCCCGCTGTGCCCGCCCGAGGGCGACGCGGGCACGGGCATGGTCGCGACGAACTCCGTCGCACCCCGCACCGGCAACGTGAGCGTCGGCACGAGCATCTTCGCGATGGTCGTGCTGGAGAAGCCGCTCACGCAGGTGCACCACGAGCTCGACCTGGTCACCACGCCCGGCGGCGACCTGGTCGCGATGGTGCACTGCAACAACGGCGCCAGCGAGCTCGGCGCGTGGGCCGAGCTGTTCGGCCAGTTCGCCACCGCGCTGGGGCAGCCGACCGGCCCGGACGAGGTGTTCGGGGCCCTGCTGCGCGAGGCGCTGGCGGGCGACGCCGACGGCGGCGGGCTGCTGGCCTACAACTACCTGTCGGGCGAGCCGATCACGGGCCTGTCCGAGGGGCGGCCGCTGTTCGTGCGCACCCCCGACAGCCGGCTGACCCTGGCCAACTTCATGCGCACCCAGGTCTACAGCGCCTTCGGCACGCTCAGCCTGGGCATGCGCGTGCTGCGGGGCGAGGGCGTCGAGCTCGACGCGATGTACGCGCACGGCGGTCTGTTCCGCACCGCCGGAGTGGCGCAGCGGCTGCTCGCCGCGGCGGTCGGCGCACCGGTCACCGTGGGCAGCACCGCGGGCGAGGGCGGCGCGTGGGGGATCGCGGTGCTCGCCGCGTACCTGAGCGCGGCCGACGAGCAGGACCTGAGCACGCACCTGACCACCCGCGTGTTCGGCGACGCCGTCTCGGAGACGGTCGCGCCGGGCCAGGACGACGTCCGCGGCTTCGACGCGTACCTCGAGCGCTACAGCGCCGGGCTGGCGATCGAGCAGGCCGCGGTGGAGGCGCTGTGAGCACCGAGGACCTGGTCCAGCAGACGCGGACCGTCGTCGCGCAGCTGCACGCCGAGCTGCCGCGCTGGGGACTGGTGGTGTGGACCGCCGGGAACGTGTCGCAGCGGGTGGTCGTCGGCTCCGCTCCCGGTCCTGCCGACCTGTTCGTCATCAAGCCCTCCGGGGTCACGTACGACGAGCTCACCCCGGAGGCGATGGTCGTCTGCGACCTCGACGGGAACCTGGTCGACGGCACCCGCGCACCGTCCAGCGACACCGCCGCGCACGCCTACGTGTACCGGCACATGCCGTCCGTCGGCGGCGTCGTGCACACCCACTCCACGTACGCCACCGCCTGGGCCGCCCGCGGCGAGCCGGTCCCGTGCGTGCTCACGATGATGGCCGACGAGTTCGGCGGTGACGTGCCGATCGGCCCGTTCGCGCTCATCGGCGACGACTCGATCGGCCGCGGCATCGTCGAGACCCTGCAGGGTTCCCGCAGCCCCGCGGTCCTCATGCGCAACCACGGGCCGTTCACCATCGGCCGCGACGCCAAGGCCGCCGTCAAGGCGGCCGTGATGGTCGAGGAGGTCGCCCGCACCGTGCACATCGCACGGCAGCTGGGCGACACGATCCCGATCGCGCAGTCGGACATCGACTCCCTCTACGCGCGTTACCAGAACGTCTACGGACAGCAGCCCACCCACACCCCGGAGAGCGACTCATGACCAAGCCCTACGCCGACCGCGAGATCTGGTTCCTCACCGGGAGCCAGGGCCTGTACGGCGAGGAGACGCTCCGCCAGGTGGCCACGCAGTCGCAGGAGATCGCCCGCGTCCTGGGCGACACGCTCCCGGCGAAGCTCGTCTGGAAGCCGGTGCTCACCGACTCCGACGCGATCCGCCGCGCCGCGCTCGAGGCCAACGCCGACGACTCCGTGATCGGGGTCATCGCGTGGATGCACACGTTCTCGCCGGCCAAGATGTGGATCGCGGGGCTCGACGCGCTGCGCACCCCGCTGCTGCACCTGCACACCCAGGCGAACGTCGAGCTGCCGTGGGACACCATCGACTTCGACTTCATGAACCTCAACCAGGCCGCGCACGGCGACCGCGAGWTCGGGTACATCGCGACCCGGCTCGGCGCCGCGCGCAAGACGGTCGCGGGGCACGTGTCCAACCCGGCCGTCGTCGCGTCGATCGACACCTGGGTGCGCGCGTGCGCGGGCTGGGCCGCCACGCACGAGCTGAAGCTCGCCCGGTTCGGCGACAACATGCGCAACGTCGCCGTGACCGAGGGTGACAAGACCGAGGCGGAGCTGCGGTTCGGCGTCTCGGTGAACACGTGGGGTGTCAACGACCTCGTGGCGGCCGTGGACGCGGTGGCGTCGGAAGACGTCGACGCGCTCGTCGCCGAGTACGAGGAGCTCTACGACGTCGTCCCCGAGCTGCGGGCGGACGGCGACCGGCACGAGTCCCTGCGCTACGGCGCCCGCCAAGAGATCGCGCTGCGCACCCTCCTCGAGTCGCTGGGGGCCAAGGCGTTCACGACGAACTTCGAGGACCTCGGTGACCTCCGCCAGCTCCCGGGCCTGGCCGTCCAGCGGCTCATGGCCGACGGCTACGGGTTCGGCGCCGAGGGTGACTGGAAGACGGCCATCCTCGTCCGCGCCGCCAAGGTGATGGGCGCGGGCCTGCCCGGTGGCGCGTCGCTCATGGAGGACTACACCTACGACCTGACTCCCGGCTCGGAGCGGATCCTCGGCGCCCACATGCTCGAGATCTGCCCGACGCTGACCACGTCGAAGCCGACCCTGGAGATCCACCCGCTCGGCATCGGCGGCAAGGAGGACCCGGTCCGCCTGGTGTTCAACGCCGATCCCGGCGTGGGCGTCGTCGTCTCGCTGGCCGACATGCGCGACCGCTTCCGGCTCACCGCCAACGTGGTCGACGTCGTCCCGCCCACCGCCGACCTGCCGCACCTGCCGGTCGCGCGGGCCGTCTGGGAGCCCCGCCCCGACTTCCGCACGTCCGCGGAGTCCTGGCTGACCGCCGGGGGAGCGCACCACACCGTGCTCACGACCGCGGTCGGTGTCGAGGCGTTCGAGGACTTCGCGGAGATCGCCCGCACCGAGCTGCTCGTCATCGACGAGGACACCACCCGGCGCGGCTTCCGCGACCAGGTGCGCTGGAACCAGGTCTACTTCCGCCTGGCGCAGGGGTTCTGACCGATTCCTCCGAACGGGTGAGGAAATCCCCAGTTATTGCCGCGCGCAACTCTGGTGCTTAGCGTCATGACATCGCACGACGACGGGGGACCACGGTGGACGTGCAGGGGGTGTCGGGGAGGACCTGGCTGCTCCGTGCGCTCCTCGCGGTCGGCGCGGGCCTCCTCGTGACTCTCGGCTCGGCGCTGTGGTCCGCGGAGCCCGCACATGCGGAGACGCCGGCGGAGGGCGACGTCGCGACGGTCACCGGCCTGCTGACGGTCGTCGCCGACCGCGCACCCGTGGCGGACCTCGTGGGCGGGGTCGCTGCACCCGTCGCCGACGCGGCCGACGTCCTCGGCGTGGTCGCCGTACCGGTCGCCGGTGCCGTGGCGCCCGTGGCCGACGCCGTGGGCGTGGTCGCCGCCCCGGCGGCTCCGGTGCTCGCGCACGTGGCCGAGGTCGCGGCTCCGGTGGTC